>JAXHNJ010000001.1:300000-455760 GCA_034520665.1 Patescibacteria group bacterium | reverse complement strand
CTTTTGGTGGTCAGTTTACGTATTGCTTAGAAAAAGAAAATGTGAATAAGGCGCCGACTTTATTTGACTTTAAAAAGTAAAATGAGGTAAGAAGTAAGTAGAGGTTTGTTTGGTTTATAGGCTCCTTAAAAAAAGGAGGTCAAAAATGTTAGAACTGTTAATAATGATTTTGGTTCCGGCTTTTATAGTCGGAGAAGGTATTGTAAAAGACAAAAAGAAAAAGGAGAAAAGAGAGGCCGAGTTAAAAGCTAAAAAAGAAAGAACAGGAGGTAATGATATGTTACCCGTCTTAAGAAGAAACTTACTACCCGGAGACAGGAGCTCACTTTATTCCAGTAATACTGGTGTCTATCCTTATGGATACAACGATAATTGTTGCGGCTCCATATTTCCCGAAGGAGGGAACGCTTTGGGTACGTTAGAGACCATGAACCGCGACCGGTGCAGCACCAACATAGTAACTGAAGCCTTATCAACTTGGAAAGGTTATCGACCCGTAAGTGAAGTTGAAGTGACTTCCGGTAAGTCCTGGACTGGCAAGACCAAAATTAAGTTGAAGATCAAATAACCTCAGACGTTTTTTTCATACTAGAAGGGCTGGCCAATGCTAGCCCTTTTTTTAATTAATGATCATTTTTTTATTAGAACGGGGCAAATATAACTCCTTTTTTACCCTCGTGTTTTTAATTTTGAATTTGTATATTTGATATTATTTTGTGCTTTGTATTTTGATATTTGAATTTCCGCGTCCGCGGTCCTTGATTTTTCCTCCTAAAAATAACAGAACAAAAAATATGGCAAATAAAATTTAAACGAGGTTGACAATTTCTGTCAGTTTGCTATAATAGTAAGGTAGTTTAACAACTTAATATATTTATCAAGAGTGCAAGTTAGGGGACTGGCCCAGTAATCTTGCCGGCAACCATTGGAAATTCCAATAAGGTGCCAAATCCAGCCCGACGAAAAGGGGAAAGATGAAAAGTCGATTTTTTTATCCATCAAACTTAAAGTTATATGGATAATCCACTCTTTTTCTTTTTTTGGGAAAAGAGTTTTTTAATTTAGTAAGGAGAAAAAAATTATGAAAAAAAACAAAAAAAATTATACAGAAAGTGAGTTGAATCAGGCTTGTCAAGAAGGAACTGAAGAAGGTATTCTAAGAGCGCTAAAAGAACTAGAGGAGGAAGATGAGCTAAAAGAGAAACAAAGAAAAAAGGAAAAAATGGAAGAGCAACGAAACAGATCGTAGAAAAAAATATTATTAAAATAATAAAATACGATGACATTATCCAAAAGGGTAAGGAAACAGAGAAAAAAATTAGAGAGAATGCGAGATCCCAATATCAAAATGCCAAGCGCAATGGTTACGATCTTACCAACAGAACAATTAGAAAGACTCCGGAAAAATCAAAAAACCAGTAGATAAAGATATTGCCATTAAAGAACGCTTTCTAGATTATTTTAAAAAAAAAGGAAAATTAATTAAGTTAATCTATGCCCAAAATAATTCATTTTTGAATTATTTTATTAAGCGAGTAAATAAAAGAATTGGTAAATAATATAAAAAACCCGCCTTCCTCTTCGGCAGTTCGACTAGCCTCACTGCTGGCTCTGCTCAGGGCCGTCTAGGGCTCAGGATCGAGGTTTTGAATTTGGAATTTGTATATTTGATATTATTTTGTGCTTTGTATTTTGATATTTGAATTTCCGCGGCCTTCGTCGCGCTGAGCGCGATCGGCCGCGGTCTTGTTTACAAGCCGTAGTCTCACGACTTGTCCGCCGGAGTCTCACGACTTGTCCGCCGGAGTCTCAAGACTTGTCCGCCGGAGTCTCCCGTAGGGAGACGGAGGAGGAAGGGAGACGGAGGAGGAAGGGAGACGGAGGCTTGATTTTTCCCCCAAAAAATGGCAGAATAAAGATGATAAGAAAGAATAATGTCAATGAGTACGTAAAATTTCTATGGGCAAACACGAGAGGAAATTAATTGAGGAAGCAGAAAAGATTTTAGTTTTATTACTAAATAAGAAGAAAGTAAATGAAGATGACCTAAAAAATAATAAATGGTCTGAACACGCTATAGCTTTATCTGAAAGAATTTTTAATGATTTCCCAAATTTAATTTCCGCTAAACATTTAGGAAATAGATATGATAATACTGGCGATATACTAATAAAACTTCCAGGTGAATTTAGAATAATTGAAATTAAAATGAGTGAAACAGTAAAGGGGAGAGGAACTAAAGCCAATATAAGCCAAAACGCTCTTACAGAAAATGGATTATTTTACAACAATCCAGCTGATTGGAGTAGTTATCGTGAAAAGAAAAATCATAAGAGGTGGGTTGATAAATTATTAAGTAAATTTAATAATTATCCTTCTTTTATTAAAAAAATATCAAATAATAACAAGAAAAGAGAAGAAAAAGCTAGATATTTAAGAAAATTAGCAAAGGAAGGTAATCATAAAGCTAGCAAAATAATGCGTGATATTCAAAGGAAGGATCGTAAAGAAAAAATATCTTATTTAAAATATCTTAGTAAATTTCGTCAGAATAAAGAATTTATTAGGCGATTTTTTATACTAATAAAAATGGGCGTACACAAAAATAAGCAAATAAAAAATTTAATTAATAAAAAAAAGTTTTTTGATGAAGTTGAAGAATTATATGTTTATTATTCTAATTTTAGTAAAAAGGGAATAATTATTGCTAGAGAAAAAGTAGGCCATGAAATTAAAAAAATAGTTAATAATATTAAATATTTTAAAATAGAATTTCTGAAAAATTTAACTTATTGTAAGTTAATCGGTATAAAAAATAATAAAAAAATAACACTATTACAAATAGTCTTCCATTGGAAAAATATAGCTCAAGGAATTAAAACGCCTTGTTTAAATATTTTTGATTAATATTTATCTAGATCTATAGGAAATAAATTCTCTAATTCTGTTTTTGATATTTGTGTATTTCCTGTAATACTTCTAACAATTTTTATTTTTTTCTTTGAAGCTAATTGATCAGCAATTTCTTTTAAAGTTAATTTTACTTTAGGCAAATTATCATTTATGTTTAATTTTCCTTGTTTAGAAGGAGGGTAAATAACATTTACGTGATTTTCCGCTATAAATTTCATACCTGCCGGAATTATGGCTGATTTTATTTTTGATTGTTTAACAGAGCCAGTAATTCTGTTTACCACTATAGCAGGTCCCAGATCAAAATTATTAATTTTTACATACTGCGGCTTTTTATTACTTATAATAGGAAATTTTAGGCCGTTATCTGTGATGTTATGAGCCCATATTAAGGGAATAGCTTTTGTTTTTTTATTGGTTAGTGAATTTTTATTTTGATTCCAAACCAATCTTCCTGTTTTAACTGTATAGCCTAAATCTTTTAAAGTTAATTTATTTTTTAGCTCTTTATTTAGGTATTTTGTATTTTCACTAAAGATTAAGATTCCATTTTTTTTAAAAATATAATCCCCTTTATTCTTACCTTTTCTTAGAATTAATAACATCGTTGATTGTAAAGCATTATCAAAAAGTTTAGGATTATTAAGGATATGTAAATACTCAATATTAGAATTTTCTATAATATATTTCCTTAATTTTAAAAAGTAGGCCCCGTTATTCATTGAGGGAGGAACCACATAAGCCAAATAACCTCCAGGTTTTAACCACTTTAATCCTTGATAAATAAAAAGACCAAAAATATTTAACCTTCCATTAATAACTTCTTTATATTTATTTTTTATTTTATTATCTGGTGAAAATTCATAATAAGGAGGATTGCCAATTACAAAATCAAATTTATTATAATCTTGATTATAAAGGGAGTCATTCTTTTTAATATTAGCTTTGGGTACCATTTTCTTGGAAATATTGACCAATTTATTATCAATATCCCAGCCATATAATTCAGGTTTATTAAAATATTTATTAGCTGTTAGTAAGAATTCACCGGTTCCACAACCCGGGTCAAGTACTTTAGGTTTTTTAATATTTTTTGGTAATTTATTAATTAAAGTTTCTCTTATTGTCTTAGGGGTAAAATATTGACCTAACGATTTTCTATGTTTTAATTTAGTTTTATTTACATATTTGTAAGTATGTTCAGTAAATTCTTTATCTTTTTTAGACCTTTCTTTAATTTTATTGAAACTTCTTATAATATTAATAACTTTCCCTTGAATAATTATATTACTCGGAAAAAGGGGGCTCATTCTAGGATTAGCTGGTTGTAATCTTATTCTATTTTTTTCTTTATAAAATTTTTTTAATGTAGCTTTTTCACCATCAATAAGGGCAATAACCATATCTCCATTATTAGCAAATGATTGCTTAATAGCTAAAATGGTATCACCATCAAATATACCTTCTTCAATCATACTATCACCCTTAACTTTTAGGGCAAAAACTTTTTTATTTTTGGGCAAATCATTTCTAGAAATAGTAATAGTTTGATTATCTTCAATAGCTAATATGGGATCACCGGCAGCAATGTAACCCAGTAGAGGAACGTCAATCAAATTAGGTCCCGGTCCAACTTCTAAGGATCTTGGTTGGTTAGTTAATTTACTCAAATACCCAGCATTTTTTAGATTTTCTATGTGTTCATGGATTGTACCAATAGCTAAATTAAAATAACTAGCTATTTCCTCAATAGTAGGGGAATAATTATTATCATTAAGATAATTACTAATATAGTCTAATATTTCTCTTTGCCTTTTAGTGGGCATATTGACAAAATCTAGGCTATTTTATACAATTTAATTATAACCGAAAATAAACCGAAAGTAAAGAATCTTTATCCACAGCTAAATAAAACTAATTAAAGGTAAAATTTATGAAATTAAATCAAAAATCAGAAGTAAGATGTGGTAATTGTGAAGAAAATTTTGAAATAAACGATGATGGTCAACCTATACAACAATGTCCCCATTGCGACTCTCAAGAAATGGTTAAAAATTTTAAAAAGAAAGAAGGTGAAAAATAGTGGCAAAATATAATAGAAATACTGGGAAAGTTTGGGCTACTAAAGAAGTTAGTAGATTAAGAAGTCTAGCTAGAAAAAATACCCCTACTAGAGTTATAGGATTAAAACTTGGTAGAACACCCGGAGCTGTCCGCACAAAAGCTTCTGAAAAAAATATTAGTCTGAAACCAGTAAACCAATCTCCTTATAATAGGAAAAAATAGACAATTCTTAATTACTATACTTAATAATAGCTCCATTTTAGAATATTATTAATTTTTTATGAATAAAAAAAATATTAAAAAAACTATTGATGGCATGTTTTTAGTATATAAAAATGCTGTTAATTTATATGAAGAAGCAAAGATATTATTTAATAATAAAAGATATTCAAGAGCATATGTGCTTGGTGTTATTAGTTTTGAGGAATTAGGTAAATTAATAATGGTTGGGAGTGAGATTATCAATATAATAAATGAACGTCCTAATAGCCAGAAAATTTTTATTAAAAAATATAAAAGTCATATAAATAAAATTTCAAGAAGTATTCTGGCAAATTCCAAAAAGAAAGTTACTATTAACTACATTACTAGAACATTTCTTTCAAGGAAACAAAAAGCAATTATAATGGATGTTAATAAACAAGAAGCTTTTTATGTAAATTATAATAAAAATAAATTTGTTGCTCCAAATGATAAAAGATTCAAAAAGAAGGCCAAAAATATATTAAATGAATGTAAAAATAGAATAGAGAAAGATAAATTTATTATAGAAAAAAGCAAGGAGGAGTGGCTAAAGATATTCTTAAAAAACGCAAAAGAAATTAATAATATTCAAAAAAAATATTAAATATTCTTCCCTTGACTTCCACCTCTTTTAGAGCTAAAATTGAAGCGCTTTTTAATTATAATCAAATTATAATATGGCCAAAGAAGAAAATCGTACTAAAATTCCCGCCAATCTAAAAAGAAAAGTTTTAGTTGAAGCAGGACATAGATGTGCAATTCCGACATGCAGAAATATTGTGGTTGATATACATCATATTGTTCCATGGAGTAAGGTTAAAAAACATGAATACAGTAATTTGATCGCGCTTTGTCCAAATTGTCACAGATTAGCTGAACAAGGAAAAATAGATAGAAAAAGTTTGAGAATGTACAAAAGCAATCTCATATATTTATATGATAGGTTCAGCGCTTTTGAAATTGATGTTTTATTTGAGTTAAATAGAATTCCGCCTGGTCAAGCAATGCAATTTCCTTCATACTTAATTTTATTAGTGAAAAGAATAATCGAAGCAGGTTTTATTAAATGGATACAAACTCCAGCTGGAGTGAAAATCGGCGGTATGAAATCTAATCCAGATTATTTGCAGATAACAGATAAGGGAAGTGAATTTATTGATAATTTAAATAGTAAGGATGTCGGCTACTAACCCCTCATCAGAGCCCGCCTCCGCTAAAACTTCGGCGGGCAGGGGAAGAAAAAATATGAAACAAACTGGCTATAAAATTCCGCCTCCCTGGGAAAGACACAAAATTCTGGTTACTAGCAGATTAAAAAAGAAAAAGACTGTTGATGATAAGGATTTAAGGTTTATAATAAATCAGTTGCTACCCTTACAGCGCTCTGATTTATTTAAAGTTAAAGTAGAGCTTGAAGGTCTTACTAATGGGGGTATTGACCCTCTTACAGATGATCAAACTAAAAATTTAAAAAACATTATAGAAATTATTGAAAAGCAAATAAAAGAAATTAGTGAGATAATTGAATTAGAGAAGATTGGTAAAAGTAAAAATTAATAAAATGACAAAAATAATATAATAAAACAGCTTCCATCCGAAGTTGGTTTTTTTTATTTAACAAAAAGCCTGACCGCTTCTTTTTGATTCTCTAAAAATAATAATTCTATGGCTTTTGAGGGTTTTAGCCAGATTAATTGGTGATTTTTTTCGGTCGGGATATTTAAAACTTTTTTAATTTCTACTTGGTAAAAATGACCAAGACTGGCCATATCAATATTTTTAGTAGTTGAAAAAAAGTAATAAAGACCTTGGCTGAGTTTTTTAATAATATTAATTTCCAGGCCAATTTCTTCCCGGCATTCTCTAATTAAGCAATCTTTTTTGGATTCACCTTTTTCTAGACCGCCCCCCGGTAAAAAATAACCGGTCTCTGTTTTAACCACGGCCAGTAAATTATCTTTAATAATTAAAGCGTAAGCCCCGGCTCGGGATTGATATTTTTTATTCTTTTCCGGCTGATTAACCTTGAACTTTTTCATAGGTCCAGTATAGCATACTTGGCTGGTTTTTATTTAGGTTTTAGTTATGGCGGCTGGTAAAGTTGTGGTTTTTTGGGTTTGGAAAATATTATATCCATCTCGACCCCCTCGACGGTTCGACTTCGTCAGGCTCAGCGTGACTCCGCTCACCGCAGGCGCGGATTGGGGCAGGCTAGGTGGAGAGATCCTTATATCTGATTTAGAAAAATTTCTCTATGTTGTTGACCACCCGTAGATGTCAGTCGCGACTGACATCTACTCTTTAATGATCGACCTTATTTTCTATTTCATGAGTAAGCATCTGAAGTGGTTAGGAAAAAAGAAAATATTATTTTCATACGGACTTTAGGTAAGGAGGGTAAAAAAAAGGTTTAAATAACCATAAACTTGACAGTAACTGATTTTCTGCTATAATACTAAACAACTTAACAAAGAGAAGGAAAATTCCGGCTCTCAAAAAGTAGCCGGTTTTAAAATAATTATGGAAATTAGAAATATCGCTATTATCGCCCATGTGGATCATGGCAAAACTACCCTGACCGATGCTTTGCTTCGGCAAACCGGTCTATCTGATGAAACTCTATCAATGGATTCAGACGTGCTGGAAAAAGAGCGCGGCATAACCATCTACGCCAAGAACACGGCCTTGTTCTATCAGGGTACCAAAATTAATATTGTTGACACCCCGGGCCACGCTGATTTTGGATCAGAGGTAGAGCGTGTTTTGCGTTCAATTGATTCGGTCTTACTGGTAGTCGACGCCCAGGAAGGCCCGATGCCGCAAACTCGCTATGTCTTAAAAAAATCCCTTGAGCTGGGTCTTAGGCCGATTGTGGTTATTAATAAAATTGATAAACCGGCCGCCCGAATCGAAGCAGTGGAGGAGATGATATTGGAATTATTTATGAATTTAGGGGCCAATAATAAACAGCTGGATTTTCCGGTTATTTACACCATTGGTTCTCAGGGAATAGCCCGGAAAAATCTAGCCGATCAATCAAAAGACTTAACCCCTCTTTTGGCTATGATTTTAGAAAAAGTGCCAGTGGCTTCTCACCAAACCAGTCGACTTTTACGTTTCCAACCCTTTAATCTGGCTTATGATGACTTTCTGGGACGCATGGGTATTGGGCGAGTATATGAAGGGGTTATAAAAAAAGGAGAAAAGGTGATTATCAAGAAGCCGAATGGTGAATTTCGAAGTTCCAATATTACCAAGATTTTTACTTTCCAGGGCTTTGACCGCCAAGAGGTAGATAAAGCTGAAGCCGGGGATATTGCTATGGTCTCTGGCATTGGTGATATTGATATTGGCGAAACAATTTGCCACAGTAAAAGCCAGAAAAATCTTAGTGCTATTCATGTTGATGAGCCGACCATTTCGGTTCACCTGATGGTTAATAATTCACCCTTGGCCGGGCAAGAGGGAAAAAAGGTGACTAATAGTCAGCTAAAAGCACGCTTAAAAAAAGAACTGGAGGTTAATGTCGGTTTGAAGATTGATTTTGATAATAAAGAATACTACAAAATATTTGGCCGGGGAGAAATGCACCTGGTTATTTTATTTGAACAGATGAGAAGAGAGGGTTATGAGATGCAGGTTTCTCAGCCCCATGTAATATATAAAGAAAAAAATAATAAGCGCCTGGAACCTTTTGAATTAGTGACTATTGATGTGCCTAATGAAATGTCCGGTGCCGTGATTGAAAAACTCCAGAGCCGTAAAGGAGTGATGACAAATTTATGCACCCAAGAGATGACCCGTCTGACTTTTGAAATACCGTCTCGCGGCCTGCTTGGCTATCGGGGGGAATTTATTATGGACACCAGAGGGGAGGGGACTATTTCTTCGGAAAATTTGGGCTTTCAAGAGTATGTTGGAGAAATCAAATCACGGTCCGTCGGCTCCATGGTTTCGATGACTTCAGGTAAGGCCTTAGGCTACGCCTTATTTAATTTACAGAATAGAGGGCAGCTCTATATTAAACCCAATACAGTCGTCTATGAGGGGATGGTTATTGGTAATACAGCCAAAGGCGATGAAATGACGGTCAATCCGACTAAAGGCAAGAAACTGACTAATATGCGGGCCTCAGGCAGTGATGAGGCCATTAATCTTATAGCCCCGATTGATTTAACTATTGAGCGTGGTCTTGAGTTTATGGATAGTGATGAGTATCTTGAAATTACCCCGCGGTCTATCCGTCTGCGCAAGAAATTTTTGAAAGAAACGGATCGCCATAAAAGTCGTAAATAAATATTTATGACTATCGCTTTATTTGCTGCCAGAAAATAATTTTTATTTATAAGTATAACTAACACTAATATAAAAAATATGACCAACCAATCAGAGACAAATTTTGAAGGTCTGAGTATAGCGCCAAAATTACGGCAGATACTTGATCGAAATAATTTTAAGAAACCGACCCCGATTCAAAGCAAAACCATTCCTTTAGCTATACAAGGCCAGGATCTTATGGGTATTGCTCAAACTGGCACCGGTAAAACCTTGGCCTTTGTTATACCGATGATACAGAATATAGCCCGCCTAAAAAAACGGGGACTGGTTTTGGTTCCGACCAGGGAACTGGCTGCTCAAGTAAACCAAGTATTTTTACAATTTGGAAAATCTTTAAATATTAAAACAGCCGTGGTTATTGGGGGTGCTTCTGCCAAAATGCAAAAAAAGGCCTTGAAAAATAAACCGCATGTTATAATGGCCACCCCCGGCCGGCTGATTGATCTTCTTTCCCGTGATAAATCAATTCTAAATCAGGTGGGAATTTTAACGCTTGATGAAGCTGACCGCATGCTTGATATGGGCTTTGCCCCTCAAATTGAAAAGATTATTAAGCAAATTTCTAAAAAAAGACAGACTCTGCTTTTTTCGGCTACTATGCCTTCTTCTATTGTGTCCCTGGCCAGCCGGCATATGCACCTGCCTTTAAGGGTAGAAATATCACAGTCGGGAACCACGGTTAAAGAGGTCGATCAGGAAGTTATTTTTCTAAAAGGCAATGAAAAAATATCATTCTTAAAAAATATTCTTAACCAATTCTCCGGTTCGGTTTTGGTTTTTTGTCGAACCAAATGGGGCACCAAAAAACTAGCCAAGATTATTCGAGCCATGGGTTTTTCAGCCCACGAAATTCACTCTAACCGCAGCCTGGCTCAGCGCCAAACAGCCATTGAAGGCTTTAAGACGGGTAGATATAGAATTTTAGTGGCCACGGATATCGCGGCTCGCGGGATTGATGTAAAAAATATTGAAGTGGTTATAAATTATGATTTACCGAGCACTCCTGATGACTATGTCCATCGGATTGGGCGGACCGCTCGGGCCGGAAAAAAAGGAAAAGCTATTTCTTTCGCTACCTCTGATCAAGGGCGTGATGTCCGAGATATCGAACGATTGATAAAAAAACAGCTTGTGGTTAGTAAAAAAAGTTCAATCTCGGCCAAGAATTTGCCAAAAAAAGGATATTCTAAGAAAAAAAAATCTTATAATTATTCACGTTCACGGAAGAAGTTTGGCCGTCGCTATAGCAAAAGAAGAGTCAATCAAGGCCGTCAAAGACAGAAAAGGAATTTTCGAAAGTCAAGGTAATATTGAAAAACTTATTTTAGATTTTATTTTTTTATTAAAAAGCTTCTATCGGTAGTTATCAGTTATATTGAAGAAACATGAGACAAAATACCATTTTTTAAGCCCTAAACTCATCTCTCTTGACAAGACTGATAAAGTTTGCTAAGATACTTAATCAAGTATTTGTTGGTTTTATTCGCCCTTCAAAAAAGTCATACAGACGAGCATGTTTATAAAATGTCGTCGCGAAGATCAGCGGAAATAAAAAACCAAAACAGTATCAGTTTTTCTTAAAAATAAGAGTTAAACGTCAGGTTTATCTGGCCCAAATCATTGAGCGGCCCAAAAGGATAGATTCGTTCCGACTCTATAAAAAGAAGTAAATTGAAACCCTTTTTTTAAGGGTTTTTTGATTTGACTAAAAAAGTGGAATTAGGAAAGGGTTTTTTTATTTTCAAAAAAGGAGTATAATAAGCCTATGAACAGCCATAATAGAGAGGATATCAGAGTAGGCCAGCGCGTGGCTATGGTCAAGAAAAAAGATCAATTAAGCGGAAAGCTGACCCCAGGGGTGGTTCAGGATATTTTAACTAATTCGCCCTATCATCCGCACGGTATTAAGGTTCGGCTCCAGTCAGGAGAAGTTGGCCGGGTCAAAGAAATATTATAAATATTCTTAAAACTAAACTAAAAAATTATATGTACTCTAAAAAAGAAATGTTCCCAGCCACCTGCAGTCAGTGTGGCCAGGCCTGCCAGGTCCCTTTTCGGCCGACCAGTGGCAAGCCGGTTTTATGCAGCCATTGCTTTGAGAAGCAAAAAGAAAACCAACCAAACCGATCAAAAAGGCGTGATTTTAGAAAAGGCGATCGGCCGATGTTCTCAGCGGTTTGTGATCAATGCGGCCAGGAATGCCAAGTGCCTTTTCGGCCGACCAGTGGCAAACCAATCTACTGTAATGACTGTTTTGCCAAAGAAGGCCGGTCAGGCGATCGGCGAGGCAATAAAAGCTGGCGTGGCCGAAGTGACCGGAGAAACCGCGATGGAGCCGGCAATAAGCAGCTAGCTGAGCAATTAAAATCCTTAGGCTACAAATTGGATAAGGTTATCAGTATCTTGGAACAGCCAGTGGTCAAGAAAAAATCTCAAGCCAAGAAAGTTAAGACAAAAAAGCCAGCCCCAAAGAAAAAAACCAAGAAACTGACTAAAAAGAAATCCAAAAAAACAGCTAAAAAGAAGCCATAAATTTTTTAATTTAAATTGGTAATCCTTATTTATTTGTTTTTTGCTATCGGATTTAGTTATAGCCGCTTTTGCTAAAGCCGGGCAGGAGTAAAGTTATAGTTTTTTGGTTTTGGAAAAATCCGACGTAAACCGATACCGTATTACGATACGGGCTTCGGTAACCGTATACCGATAGACGCTTATAAAATATTTGCTTTGATTTTTGGAATTTATTTGAATATTTATAACAAAATCGCTCGTCAATTATACAATTTATTTTCGGCTTGGACAAAGTTTAAAAATAGATAAAATCCGACCTAAACCGATACCGTATAACCATACGGGCTTCGGTAACCGTACACCGATAGACGCTTATAAAATATGGGATTTTAATCTTTGTCATTACCATAAATGCTAAAATACACCAAAAACCCAAAACTACAACCAAACTAACCGCTACACCCCTAAAACCATAAACTATTTGATTTTTTGGCCAATTTAAGCTATACTCAATATTAACTAAATAAAAACTTATGGACACATCTTTTTTATCGACTGAGTATTGGGGCAATACTATCCAAAATTACCTGATTTTTATCGGCCTCTTTTTTGTTTTATTAGTCTTTTTTAAGATATTTCAGGCTCTATTGCTTCACCGTCTGAAAAAACTGGCTCAGAAGTCAAAAACTGATATTGATGATATGCTGATTGAGATTATTGAACATATCAAACCGCCTTTTTATCTTTATTTTAGTCTTTATTTAGCCGCTCTTTATTTAAATAAAAGCGGTATTTTTCAGAATATTTTAAACGCCCTTTTAATTGCTATTTTAGTTTACCAGGTCGCGGTAGCTATTCAGATATTAATTAACTACATAGCTAAAAGAAAATATGGCCAGGAAGAAGATCCCGGCAAAAAACAAGCGGTTAATACGGTTAGTGTGATAGCCAAGATAATTGTTTGGAGTTTTGGCTTGTTATTAGTTTTATCAAACTTAGGAGTTAATATAACCTCTTTAGTTGCTGGTTTGGGTATTGGTGGTTTAGCTATTGGTTTGGCTTTACAGAATATTCTTTCAGATCTTTTCTCTTCTTTTGCTATTCGTTTTGACAAGCCCTTTGTCATTGGTGACTTTATTGTGGTTGGCAAGCATATGGGTGTAGTCGAGAAGATCGGTATTAAAACCTCTCGTATTCGAGCCCTGCAGGGCGAAGAAATAGTTATTTCTAACCAAGAGTTAACTTCCACTCGTATTCAGAATTTTAAAAGAATGAAAGAGAGAAGAATTGTTTTAAATCTCGGGGTCACTTACCAAACCCCCTTTGAGAAGCTGAAAAAAATACCTCATTTGATTAAAGAAATTATAGACAAAACCGACCGGGTGCGTTATGACCGGGCTCATTTTAAAAGTTTTAATGATTCTAGTTTGGGGATTGAAGCGGTTTATTATGTTGAGTCACAAGACTATAATGATTATATGGACTTAAACCAAAAAATTCATTTTGCTATCAAGGAAGTTTTTGAAAACGAAGGAATTTCCTTTGCTTATCCCACGCAAACAATATTTACCAAAAATTAAATTTATGAAACAAAAGAAAAAGAAGACAAAAAAAAGCCAATCACCGAGGGGTAAGGAAGACAAAAAAAAGGAGGAAAAAGAATTTAAAGGGGAAAATTTATTAACTAAACCTTCGAAAAAAATTGCCAAGTTTTATTTTGACAAAGCCCAATATATAAAAAAAGCGGCTGGTCTTATTGAATACGAACAAAGCACTTTTAAGAGAATTACCCAGTATATGAGCTCGTCTGGTCGCCAATCAATGACTGATAAATTTATTGGAAATATTAAGAAAATAATCAAAAAAATAAAATCAGAAAAAGAGTAAGTTGTAATATATTAAAAAACCGCCTTAAATAATTTAAAGCGGTTTTTTTAGTTTATATTAATAAGGGTATTTCTGGCCAATATTATACTGGTGATTTTGATTAAGATAAAAATCAAAAAGCCTTAAGTAATCAAGAATATGGCGGGTAATAAGAAAATTATTTCTAACTCTTTTTTTAGCGGCTCGGCCCATACGGTTACGTCTTTTTTTATTGGTTATAATTTTTAAACAGGCCTGGCTAGCTTGAGAAATATTATTAACTAAAAAGCCTGTTTGGCCGTCTTTTATTTGCAGGGGTATGCCGCCGACTCGGCTACCAACCACTGGGGTACCTTTCCACATAGCTTCGGAGACTGTTAAAGCAAAACCTTCTTTCAATGACTTTTGTAAAACTACTTCTGAAACTGACTGCAAAGCGTTGACCATGCGGTCATTATCTTCCACATTTAAAAGTATAGTTATATCTTTATTATTTCGGGCTCTTTGCCGTACTTTTCTTAGTATCTCAGGCGCTTCTGGATCGTCAATAGAAAGATTGCCTAAAAGTACTAGCTGGCAGTCATATTCTTTTTGTATTTTTTCAAAGACCTTAATCACGCCAATCGGATCTTTCCACTTATCAAACCTTGAAATCTGGGCAATAATTGGTTTGTGTAAGGTAATTCCATGCTTTTTTAATATTCCGATCATGGAATCGTTACTCATAGGACGGTTTTTCATATTGAGCGGATCGATTGAGGGCGGCATAATTAGCTGCTGGACAGCCAGGTTTTTTAATTTATATTTTTTGTGAGAAATTATAACTGAGTCGTACTGCTCAATATAAGATTTAAGGTATTCAAGCACTTTTTGATCTGGATTGGATAAATCAATATGCAACCGTAAAATCCAGGGGATTCTTTTTTTATAATATTCGATCAAGGCCAGAGGCTGGGGATCATGAACCACTACCAGATCATGTCTTTCAATATGAGTGGAACGGGCGTTAATACAATTGGTATTTTCATAAAGCCCTTTTTTTCTTCGGTTTATAGATACTTTTTCTCCCTGGAGTCCGTTATGAAATTCTTTAGTCACCTGAAAAAAATCATCCGAACCTTTTAAAATACGCCAGCCAACATCCAGTCCCAAATCGTTTAACAATAAAACCAGGCTGTTTAGAATTTCCGCCACTCCACCGCCAGAAGGAGTGGAGTTAATCATGACAATATGTTCATCCTCTAGCTGATCAGCCAATTTTAAAATTTCTGACTTGGTTTTTTTATTACAAAAACGAAAATAATCTTGTATAGAATTCATACTATTATTATAGCACACTCGTCCTTTTAGCCAAAAAAAATTATTTTTTTAAATTTAATTATGTTATAATAAAGAAAAATTAACCTTAAATTTTATGAGCAAACTATTTCTTGACATTGAAACTATACCGGCTGATCCCAAACTTTGGCCTACCCTAGAAAAAGATATCCAGGCTAAGCATGAACTTAAAAAGAAAAAACCTTATAAAAAAGAGGATGTTTATCGTAAAACCGCCCTTAACGGCTCGTACGGCCGTATTTTATGCATCGGTTATCTTAAAGAGCCGAATATGGAAAAACCAGCTGTTTTAACCGGTCCAGAAAAAGAAATTCTTACCAAATTTTGGCAATTATCAAGAGGAGTGCAGCAATTTATTGGCCATAATGTTATGGATTTTGATTTACAATTTATTTATAAAAGGTCAATTATAAACCGGGTCAGACCCTCTCAATGGCTTAATTTCGCTCGTTATCGTAACAACCCTATTTATGACACTATGCGCGAATGGGAAAAATGGAATATGTCTTCTTCCATTAGTCTGGATATGCTGGCTAAAATACTGGATTTACCCTCTTCAAAATCCGGCGATCTGGATGGCTCTAAGGTCTATGATTTTTATAAAAAAGGCAAGCTCAAAGAAATTTATAAATACTGCCAGGCTGATGTTGAAGTGACTCGGGCTATTTATAAAAAAATGACTTTTACTGATTAGTCTTTATGTATAAACCTTTATTTTCTGTAATTTTACCGACCTATAACCGCTGTTATATTCTCTGGCGAGCGGTTCTTTCGGTGTTGAGGCAAACCTATCCTTTTTTTGAATTGATTATTATTGATGACAGCTCAAAAGACCAAACAGAAAAACTAGTCAAAACTTTTTCTGATCCTCGGATAAAATATATTAAATTAAAGAAAAATCAAGGCGCTCCGGCTGCGCGTAACCAGGGCCTGAAAAAAGCCAGAGGCCAATATATTGCTTATATTGATTCAGATAACCGCTGGCATCAGGATTTTTTAGAATCTATGAAAAAAGCAGTCAATAAATATCCAGATAAAGTTTTGTTTTTTTGTAAGAAAAATTACCGTCTTAAACTCAAAGAAAAAGATAAAGAGGTTAAAATGGTGCGTGATGAGTTTTTTAATCATAAAAAATATTTTGATTTAAAACGTCTTTGGCAGCGAAAAATTATCATAGACACCAATACTTTTATTCATAAAAAAGAAATTATTAAGAAAGTAGGGGATTGGGAGGAAAAACTAACCTTTTGGGAGGATTTTGAATACACTTTAAGAATTTCTAAAAAATACCCGGATGGTTTTATCTATTTAAATAGAGCCTTGGTTGACTATGAACAAACTCTGGATTTTACAAATGTAAAAGAAGAAATTAAGCGCTGGGAAAAGGCCGAAGAATATATTTACTCAAAACATAAAGATCATCCTTTAATTAAAGAAGCTCAGTGGTATCCGCCTTCGGGTTATAAGTCTACCGGCTCAGTTATTAAATTTTTGCAAAATAAAAAACCCTAATATTTATGGAACAATTAAAAGTTATTTTAGACACCAATATTATTATCTCGGCTTATTTTAAAAAGCAGTCAAATTCAGCCCGCGTTTTAAAATTAGCTTCAAAAGAAAAAATTAAAACTTTTTGGAATAACAAG
This sequence comes from Patescibacteria group bacterium, assembly GCA_034520665.1. NCBI lineage: Bacteria > Patescibacteria group bacterium. Next base: position 438,841 of record JAXHNJ010000001.1, on the reverse strand, counting down.
ATGAGAAATGAGCTAAATATAATTTTAAGGAATATTCACGCCCGTCAAAGCTTTTATAAATCTATTGATAAAATTTATAATAATAAAAATAAAATTATTAGAACGCCAAGAATTAATCTTATAAAAGAGGATCCTTCAGATAATATTTTTTTGGGACTGGCTAAAGCTACCCAAGCCGATTTTGTGGTTTCTAGTGATCATCATCTTTTAAAATTCAAAGAATTTGATAAAACTAGAATTTTAAAGCCCAGTCAATTTATAAATTACTATAATAAGCATTTTTAATATTTTTGCTTTTATCTCCTTATAGTTTATAATTAAGAGAGATATAATATTTTAAAAATTTATGAAAAAAATAATCACATTTTTATTTATTCTAGGTTTAGTTTTTACCTTATCGGCTTGTTCCCAAAGGGCCGAAAAAGTTAAAGAAGAGGGCGGGAAGGTGATTAACGAGGCTAATAACTCTGATCTGATTAATAAAGCCAAGGATGTGGCTGAAGAAGCCGAAGACAGGCTTGAGACTATTACTGATATAAATGAAAATACTAACCAGGGTCAAGTTCAGGGTTGGCAGGATAATAGAGTAATTGATGAAGTGGTGCCGGTTGATGAACCAGTGCCGGATGAGAGTAATATTATTGAATATTAGTATTAAATAAAAATAATGAAAAAAATTATTCTACCTCTAGTCATCCTTATAATTTCTTTAGCTGGATGCACAAATTCTCAATCTAATGTAAATTCCGGACCTAAAATAAGTGAGACTAAAACCACTAGTCAATATAACTGGTCTCAAATGGATAAAGGTCCTTATCATGATAAAATTTCCTTGGCTACCAGCTCTAATCTAATCGACTGGCAGGACCAGGGAGAAATTCTGGTCGAGCACGCTTCGGTGCCAGACGCTATTTATAAAGAGGATAAGATATATTTATATTTTGTTGATGTTGCTCAAGACGGCCTGCCTGAACAAACCGGTGTTTTAATCTCTCAAGATGAAGGTCAAAACTGGACAGCTAGGCAAACTGTTAATTACACTGGATTGGGCAATAAGGTACCAGTAGACCCTTCGCCTGTGGTTTTAGATGACGGACGCATCAGACTTTATTATCTGGACATGTTCTCGGCCAGAGGCCCAGAAGCCATTGGTACTGGTTACAAAAATAAAATATATTCAGCCATTTCTGATGATGGGATTAATTTTACACAGGAAGAAGGAGTCAGGTTTGAGTATGAAGGTGTTTTTGATCCTTCTGTAATCAAAGTTGGTAATTCTTTTTATATGTATTGTGGAGACGCTCAAGGCGAGGCTGTTATTTTGGCTACTTCAAATAATGGTTTAGACTTTAACTTTTACTCACAAGTTTATCAGGGCCAGGCTATACCAGAAGTTATTAAAGATGGTGATACTTTTTACCTTTATACCGGTGGAATCCAAATAGCTACTTCTCCGGATGGTTTCTCATTTAATAAACTGAATAAATCTTTTCAGTCTTCACTTTATTCTTTAACCGCTGATCCTTCGGTTATCTCTTTGTCTGATAATGAATATATAATGTTTTACAAAACTAGCCAAAAATAAATACTCGAACTAGTCAAAAGCCTGTGAATAAAAAATACAGGCAGTTTTTTAGCATATTTATTTTTAATTAAAATTATTTTTTTTAGTGTTTTTTTGTTAAATTAATAAAGTAAAAATTTGACATTATAAAATCAAGTCTGTATATTTAAATGCTTGGTACCTTTAATAATTATTTGCACCTTTAAACACACCTCAAAATGGCCTAATCATTAATATAAGGAAACAAGGCCATGCTTAATTATTTTCTAGCTACTGGTCTCGGCGCATTTCTCGTTTTATTTGTCTTAATGCCCGCTTCAAAGAAAATGAACTTTATGTTCATGGATGCTTTGATATTGTTTGCCGGACTCGGTGCTTTTCTCTATGGTGTGTTAAATCTTACTTCATTACTTCCGAAGTAATTCAATGGGCTTCTCTTTTTGAGAAGCCCTTTTTCTTTTTGTTCTATTGCTTTATTTATATTTAACCAAAAAAGAAATAATCAAAAAGAAATTATTTTTTATTAACTAATATTAGTTAAAAATTGGTTGTGGAAAAAGCCCCTTTGACAAAATATCTGAATGTCTTATCTTTATGTTTATACCAGTTCTTTTTAATTTTAAGACTAGCAGAAAAAGAGGTGATGTGAATGACAAAAAAGGCCATTATTGTCATTACTATGGCGGGGAAAAATAAGGAAGAAAAGCAAATGAACGAGATGTTTAAAAAGGAGGTGATAGATAAAATAGAGGATCAAGGACATTCAGTTTATTTCTGCGCGCAAGCAGATCAATTAGAAGGGGCCCTGACCAAAGATGGGGATAAAGTCGCGGCTGTTATGGTATTGTGTTTGCCTGGCCAGGAATCTATGAACACGAATCTCTTAAATTATTCCTTGCTTAAAAGAGAGTTTAAGAATAAGCCGTTTTTCCGCTGTCAATTGGCTGGTGGTAGAGTACTTTATGGAATTTTGCGCCGTGAAGGAAATTATTTTTTTGAGGCGCCTAGAAAGACTCCGGCTGAAAAATTTCACGCTCATCTTCTTTTAGCTGTGTAATCTTTTGGGAAACTGCCAAGGCAGTTTCCCTCTTTTTTTGTCTTTTTAATTTTATCAGGTTATAATTGATTTATGAAAAAAAGAAAAAAAGTTTTTCTTGCTCTTTCCGGCGGCCGTGACTCAGCCGTGGCCGGGTATTTATTAAGAAAATCTGGTTATGAAGTAACGGCGGTATTTTTTAAACTTTTTAAAGGACAAGAAAAAATTAAATTAGTTAGAGCTAAAAAAACAGCCAAAAAATTACAGATTCCTTTTATGGTCTGGGATTTTAAAAAAGAGTTCAAAAAAAGAGTAATTCAGGATTTTGTTAAGCAGTATAAACTGGGATTAACGCCTAATCCCTGTATTGTTTGTAACCACTTGATTAAATTTGGCTTATTTTATAGAAAAGCTAAAGAAATGAAAGCTGACTTTATTGCTACGGGTCATTACGTACAAAGAGCAAAAATTAAAAATAAATTCTACCTAAAAAAGGCCCACGATAAAGAAAAAGATCAATCATATTTTTTATGGCGTTTAAAACCCCAGTTTATAAAAAACTGTCTTTTCCCTTTAGGTAAGGTTAAATCGAAAAGGGTTTCAAAAATAGCGAAAAAACAAAAGTTTATTTCAAAAGATTATAAATCATCTCAAGAAATATGTTTTGTGCCGGGCTTTTTAAATGAATTTTTAAAAAATAAAATTAAAACTAAAAAAGGAAAAATTTTGGAGAAAGGTAGTAGAGAATTTTTAGGTGATCATCAGGGGGTTTTTCTTTACACCTTGGGACAGAGGACTGGACTGGGACTATCCGGCGGTCCCTGGTATGTAGTTGATAAGAATGTTAAGAAAAATATTATATTTGTAACCAGAGATAAATCGGATCTTTTACAAAAAAGAGTTAATTTGAAATTAGTTAATATTATAAAAAAAATAAACCTACCAACTAGTGTAGTTGCTAAACCGCGTTACCGTCATCGGGGTAGTCTAGCCAATTTTAAAAAAAATAAAGGGAAATACATTATTCAGTTCAAAAAAAGTCAAAGGGCTTTAACTCCGGGGCAATCAGTGGCTATTTATAAGAATAATTTTCTAATCGGCGGTGGTATAATAAAAAAATAGCGGAGACTAAAAGATAGTCTTTACTTAAGCGGATAAGCCTTAGATAAGCATTTAATGCTTTTGGTTGCTTGCCAGAGGTAAAAAAAAAGAACTAATAATTATGAAAAATATTTTAATATTATCCGAATACGAATTTGATTCTATCGGCATAATTATAATAATTTAGAAATAAAAATATATTACTAAAAATAATAAAATTATCAAGAAACCTACTGTTAGCAGAATTTTAATTAGACTAATTAACCGGCCCAATTCAACCACTGGTTTACCAAAAGGAGGCAAAAAATAAGTAATAAGACCACCTTTAATGCGAGTAGCGTGTTTTCTCACATCAACTAGAGGCGGTGCTTTTAATTTTTCCCCACCGGATATATGATGTTCCATAGCCCGTTGTTTTGCCAGTAAAACATAAAGCAAAATCATAAGAACAGCTATGCCGACAACCAGCATTATAATAATAGCCCAGGTCATAGTTGTTGAAACACCGAGTAAATTGCCTAAAATACCCTGTTGACTGCTCACTTCGGAATTAAGCGTTTTTAGAGATTCTAAATTTAACTCAACTTTTTGAAGATTTTTTTGACATTCCCTAAACAGTGAAATTTTTCTTAAGACATTGCTAAGTTTTTTTTCTTGATTTCTGACAACAGTATCAAGATTAACGTCAATCTCTGATTTTAAAAGTGAAGCCTGGGCAAAATAATTAGTATTTTTAAGGGGTTCCATCAGGCTTTTAGCCTGATTTCTTAAATTATTAACTTTATCATCAGAAATTTTATAAATATCTTCAGCTTTAACTTTAAAGATTATTCTTTCGTTGGCTTTCAATCTAACTTCAGCTGTTACATAATATTTATCCAGATCAGCGTCATAATTAAGCTCTAACTCTTTGGGTAATTCTATGATATGTTCTTCCCTAATTTCTTCAGGTAAGTATTCTTTAATAGTAACTGTTCTTTCAGTATCCGGCGGATTAATAACTAGAATATTCAGAATAATTGATCCTTCAGTATACCAGGTTTTAATAACTGGTTCATTTATAATTTTAGTTATTAGATTTTTATTAATATCAATAACTGTTTTTAAATCAGCTGTTTTATTACTAAGATAGGTCAGATCGGTCGAATTTTCCTGGGATATATTATAAAGATTATCTAAATTATATCCTTGATCACCGGCAATAACTTGAATATCACGGCTGATATTATTAAGCAAAGTATAAATGGGGTCAGTTTCATCTATACTTATTTCGCCGCTAATTGTTGAACTAGAGCTGCTTAAGGCATCAACCACTGTCTCTACTGTATTGAGCTTACTTTCTAAAGTGTCAAGTTGATCTAGCTTAGTTTTTACAGCGGCTACTTTGCCGAACAAGGAATCAGTTGAAGAATTATCTGAAGGTGAACCAAGGTAAGTTTCTAAATTATCAGTATAAGTTTTAATGTTTTGAAGGTCGGATTTAGCTGTTGAGGAGAGTCCATTATAACCCAGTTCAGTTTGTACACTATTTATAGTAGTTAGAGTCGAATTAGATGTGTTGTAAATATTTTCAGCAGTCTGGTTGCCCCATTTTTCCTGAATGTATTTGGCCCGACCGAATATTGTTTCTGTAGCGGAGGAATCTGTAGAAGCACCAATTAAATTTTTAATACCATCTAAATCATCAATAATATCTGAAGCTGTATAAGAGGACCAATTGGAAAGTATATTATCTACAGTAGTGCTAATATGTTGGGTGTCTGTATAGACAGAGTCAATTTCTGAGCGGATATAAGTAATATCTGTTTGGGCAGAATCTAGAGAGGTTTGGCTGGCCCGGCTAGAAATAGTAGTATCTATATTATCACTTAATTGTTCACCAATACTATCAGTAGTAGTTAGAGTAGAGCTTAAAACATTCCAAACATCTAAAGCAGTAATATCATTACCATAATCAGTCAAAGTTCGGCTGGCTTCAGACCAGACATCACTGGCTATTTGAGCTGAAGTGGGGTCATTAAAGTTGTCATTGCCAGTTAATGTTCTGGTGGCCACGCTCCAGACATCAGAAGCACTATGCGAGGACCGAGAAGAAATAGTAGCGTTAATATTATCTTTTAGTAATTCTCCAATTGAGCCAGTATCTCCGATTTGTGTTAAGGCGTATTCCCAAATATTATCCGGGTCAGTAATGGTGCGATTAGCGTAAGACCAAACGTCTGAAGCACTAATATCATTAAGATTATTAATTAATGTTTCATTAGCGTCAATTTCACTAGTTAAATTAGTTTCAGTAGTGGAAAGTTCAGCCGAAGTAGCTAAAAAAGAAACATTAGCTACTTGAGCTAGATCCACTGGCGTGTTTTCATTAGTATACCGGGAAGTTAATTGGCGTGTGGCGTAAGACCAGACATCACTAGCACTTAAATCATTACTGTAATCGGTCAAAGTTCGGCTGGCTTCAGACCAGACATCACTGGCTATTTGAGCTGAAGTGGGGTCATTAAAGTTGTCATTGCCAGTTAATGTTCTGGTAGCATAGGACCAAACCTTAGCTATAGCATTGCCGGTCGTATCTAAGGAAGCCCCAGTATAACTCCATATTTCACCAGCCGCACTAGCAAAAAATGAAGCTGTATCAGAAGTCCAGGTCCAAATGTTTTTTATTAAACTGGTTTCGTGTTTTAAAATATATTCGTCGCCAGCACTAACAGCATTAGAAAAAGCTGAAGAAACAGTTATGGTGTCAGTGCTGGAAACAAAATCAGAAACAGTTTTTTCTTGACCAATATTGCTGCCTGAGATCATAATAAGACTGTAATCATTCCAAAAGTCATCAGGCTGGATTAATTCAGCGTCAACTAGAGTGGTGGTAGTACCAGAATCAGCCTGGCCATTAAAATCAAAAGTACCTTTTCTTAGGTTATCAAGCGAAGTTCCAACTATGAAGGATTTGTCGATACATTGCTCATCAGTACCACTCACATCACAACAGATTAAAGCCCTGTATAAACCCTTTGCTGTAAGGCCGGAAACAGAATAATAATACCAACCATCATCTTTATCACTCATATTAGCCGCATTGACCTCAACCCCGTCACTCGGGTTGGTAATGGTAATTTGGCAGAAATTATCAGTAATAATCGGTGTGTGACCATCATCTTCAAAAACATATTCGCCAATAGTGCAGCTGCTATTTGTTTCACATCTCTGGTAAGCCGAAGGAATAGCAGAAATAGAAGGGATTTTTAATAAATAAAAAAATATGGAAAAGACTAAGAATAATATAAACTTTGTTTTGACTTTTTTTATCATTTTAGAAGTATTATTTAATAATTATTGGCCTAATTTAACCGTATAAGCATCATCGCTATCAGCCCATAATTCACCGGTGGCAGCTCCGGCTGCTGACTGCTGGAGCATTAACATCTATTCTTATTAGATTTGAGTATTTAGTCGGTTCTCCAATGGGTTTTCATTTTATATTGCACTAAAATCTACTAGTGTAGTAGTTTTTGTTGTTCCACCGGCAGTTATTTTCATCATAATATCTCCATCATCTCCTGTTCCAGTTCCATCACTTTGCCAAATAACATGGCTTCCTTCATCTGGGTCTGAAGGGTCTGCCGATAGTTCTCTTCTTGTTACTGCTCCATCATTCCCTACATGAAACAAATTTGTCCCACTTGCACTTTGGACTGAAAAAGGGTCTATAACAGTTGCAGTAAAATCCCAGTAATCTCCTAAATCATGACCAGTGGTTGCTCCAAAAGTTATTCTTACTCCATTATTTAATGATTGAGTTGAGCCAGTAATATCTACTGTTGTTGCATCCCAAGTTGAGCCACCATCATCTGACCATTTGAAAGTATCTGGAGTTTTCAAAAATGGGTCGCCCAGACCATCTATTTGCACACGATAATTAGTAGTTGCTGAGCCAGTGAACGTTCCACTTGTGCTCATATCATCTAAACCAGAGCCAGTAATAGTAGCTGAGCCAATACTTTTCCGACCTTTAACATCTAAAACATAACTTGGACTGCTTGTTCCTATACCTACCATATTATTTGTAAATCTTGCAACTTCTAAGTTTGAGCCAACTTCAAAAACAATATCATCTGAACTACTTTGCTGACGAATCATAAATTGTCCGGCTGTAGAAGAAGGTGAACGAGACATAATAAATTGAGCTGTAACATCTTCATCATTAATAAACCGAATTTGAGGGTTAATTAAAGAACTTGTAGACTCAACTGTAATAATAGAATCTGTTGCTGTTCCCCCACTTTTAACTACGTGTAAACTTGCTGCTGGGCTGGTTGTGCCCACTCCCACTTTATTATTTGTTGCGTCAATGTGAAAAGTGTTTGTATCAAAAGTATAATCTCCGGTTGCTGTGTCTCCTGTGTTTAATAAATAATCTGAATGAGCTTGTGTGTTATCTTGGGAATGGTCATAAGCGTTATCCCAATTAGTATTATTATAACCACTATATTCAGCACTAGTTAGATGATAATATTCGTTAGTCGTGCCACCCTGTAATCCAGGTAATCCAGTAAAACTATTATGCGATAAGGCATAAATATTTAAAGGAGATGAAATAGTTAAGTCATTAAAAGTTACATTATCAGTAGTTTCTACATCTTGATTCATAGCATAAAGCTCATAATCACCCTGGCCAGTATTTAAAGTATCAGAATCAATACCGCCATGTATGTCTAATGTATTACTCGCGCTAGCTCCCCCCACACTTAAATATTGATTAGAATTATCCCAAAATAAATTAGCGCTGTCAGTCACTGAATCTGAATCTTCAAAGAGCAAACGGCCGCTATTGTAAGAAGCAGGAGTGTCAATAAGATTATTAAATTTTCTAATGTTTTGATAACTGCCAAAAACAAAAGCTTTAGCTTCCTGAAAATTAAATAAAGTGATTAATAAACACAAAGTAACAAGAAAAAATAATTTTAATAATCGCGAATTATTTTTATTCATAATTTTATTTTTAATATTTTAAATTTACTAATTATTTTGATTTAAAATATTCAACATAAAAATACTGCTACTGGTAAAAATAAGAAATTAACCATGTAATCTTTTTTGCTTTGAGCCATATAAAAACCACTGATTATAATTATACTATCAATAAATGTTGAGTATGTAGTATTTTACTCAAAATCTTATTAAATTTCACTATCTTTGCTGTTTTATAAAATTCTATCTATAAAAAACTGGCTGAATTAATATATATTTTAGTAAATTTATTATACCATATAATAGTTTATTAGAAAATAGTATTTGTATTGCTTAATTCTAATTAGTAATATCTAGTCTTATTAAAGCTAATTTAAATTATTTCCTAACCCTTGAAAATTTTTTTATTTATAGTTAAAATAACAAATAATGAAATCAAAAAAAATACGCGAAAAGTTTATAAATTATTTTGGTAATAAATTAAAGCATACTCATATGGCCAGTTCTTCACTTATTCCAGCTAATGATTCCTCAGTGCTCTTAACTACGGCTGGTATGCAGCCATTTAAACCCTATTATTTAGGAGAATTGTCAGTTAAAAAAGATTTTAAAAACAGAAATTTAACCAGTATCCAAAAATGTTTTCGTACCTCTGATATTGATTCAGTTGGAGATGCCAGTCACCTCACTTTTTTTGAAATGATGGGTAATTTTTCCATTGGTGGATATTTCAAAGAAGAAGCTATAAAATACGCTTTTGAATTTCTGGTTAAAGAACTGAAATTAAATAAAAAAAGACTCTACGCCACGGTGTTTAAAGGTGATGATGAAGTGGTTAAAGATTTTGAAGCTATAAAAATATGGCAAAATTATCTTAATCAAGATAAAATAAGTGAATTTGGTCGAAAAGAAAACTGGTGGGGGCCGCCGGGTAAAACCGGACCTTGTGGGCCAAGCTCAGAAATTCATTACGATTTGACCGGGCAATCTTGCTCAAGAGGCAAAGATTGTCAGCCCAATTGTGAATGCGGACGATTTGTTGAAATATGGAATTTAGTATTTACTCAATACCTCAAAGACGCTCAAGGTAAGTTTAAAGATTTACCGACTAAGAATATTGATACGGGTATGGGTTTAGAACGTTTGCTTATGATAATGCAAAAAAAATCATCAGTTTTTCAAACTGATCTTTTTAGACCTATAATAGAAGAAGCTAAAAAAGATCCTCAAATTGAAAAGTTACAAAGTGAAATTGAGAAAGTCAAGAGTTTAAGAATAATTGCTGATCATATTAAGGCCTGTGTTTTTCTAATAGCTGACGGCGTTCAGTTTTCGAACAAAGAAGAAGGATATATTCTGCGCCGTATTTTCAGGCGGTTAATTGATCAGTTTGAAGGCACTAATTTTTCTCTAGAAATCTTAGTTGAAAAAGTTATAGAGATATATAATCCTTACTATCCTCGTCTTAAGGAAAAAAAGGAGAATATTTTAACTCTTTTACGTGATGAAACCAAAACTTATGATAAAATCTTAAAAACAGAAGTGGAAAAAGTATTTAAAAAGATGGGTAAAAACAAAAAAAAATCTTCGGAAAAGAAAAAGCCCTCATCTCGTAAAATAACGGCTCAAGAAGCCTTTCAGCTTTATTCTACTTATGGTCTAAGCCCAAACTTAATCAGGAAAAAGGGTTATCAATTTAATGAGAAAGAATTTGGAAAAATGGTTGAGGCCCACAAAAAAATATCCCGAGCTGGGGCCGAAAAAAAATTTGGTGGCGTGGGGGACTTGGGTGAAAAAGTGACTAAACAGCATACAGCTACTCATTTACTACATCAGGCCTTAAGAGAAGTCTTAGGTGACCATGTTAAGCAGATGGGCTCAGACTTAAAACCGGAGAGACTGAGATTTGATTTTTCGCATTCCCAAAAAATGACTGAACAAGAAAAAAAAGAAGTGGAAGATAAGGTAAATGAAATTATAGAAAAAGATTTAAAAGTAACCTGCGAAGAAATGCCTTATGAAAAAGCGGTTAAATCTGATGCTTTATCGTTTTTCAAAGAAAAATATCCTGATCTAGTAAAGGTTTATAAAGTAGGTGATTTTTCCAAGGAAATTTGTGCTGGTCCGCATGTCAAGAAAACCTCAGAGATAGGCCATTTTAAAATAAAATCCGAAAAATCATCCTCCAAAGGCGTAAGGAGAATAAAAGCTGTCTTGGAGTAATCCTTTTTTTAGGAATTAATTTCTTTTATCTTTTTAACTACTTTATTAATTATCCAGTCCGGCGTAGAGGCCCCAGCGGTAATACCGATGGTTTTTTTATTTTTAAACCATTTTTTCTTTAATTCTTTTTCTGTTTCAATATGGTAGGTGGGCCCATACTCCTGGCAAACCTGTTTTAGTTTCTTTGTGTTTGAGGAATAACGACCCCCGATAACTATAACTATATCTGATTGCCTGGCCATTTTATGGGCTGCTTTTTGCCTTTTTTTTGTTGCTTGGCAGATTGTATTATAAATTTTTACCTCTTGAGCGGTTTTTTTTATTTTATTTAATATTTTTTTAGTATTTTTTATATTAGAAGTTGTTTGGCAGATGACACCAATTTTATTTTTGTTTAAGGATGAGCATTTATGATTTTGTAAAATAATGGGATTTTTTAAATTTTCAGCTATAGCCTTAGTTTCCGGGTGGTTTTTTAAGCCTAAAATAACCACTTGATAGCCTTGTTTTTCTAGTTTTTTAGCTAATATTTGAGCCTTTTTTACAAAAGGACAGGTTAGATCAAATATCTCAAACCCCATTTTTTTTGCTTGTTCTTTTTTTTGATCTGATACTCCATGAGCTCTTATAAAAAGTTTGCCTGGTTTTATTTTTTTAGAAAGTCTGTCAATAGGTCTGATGCCCTTTTTCTTAAAGTAATCGACAACTTGAGGATTGTGTATAACTGGGCCTAGAGTATAGGCTTGGCCTTTTGTTTTTTTTAACTCCCTTATAGCTCGTTTAACTCCAAAACAAAAGCCATAATCGTCTGACATTATTATTTTTTTACCATTAATCATAATATTTAGCATAAATTAACTAATAACTAAGGTCAAGACTTGACAGGTATGAGTAGTATTTGGTAAACTATTTTTGAACCTCACGACTTAGGAATGGCTTTCTAAAATAAGATAAATTACTTTTGTGCCATTTTTAAGTTATTAAGGGCACAATTTTTATTAAATATGTCTAAACAAGAAGAAAATAAAGCAAAAAAAAGCGAAATTAAGACTAATAAAAAGGGTTTTATAGAAACTAAAGGTGAGGTTACTGAGCTTTTACCTTCTGCTACCTTCAAGGTAAAACTTGAAAGTGGACCTGAAATATTGGCTCATCTTTCGGGTAAAATGCGTATGCATCGCATTAAATTACTGCCCGGAGACACAGTTCAGCTGGAAATGTCACCCTATGATTTAACTAAAGGTCGTATTACTTATAGATTATAAATATTATGAAAGTTCGTTCTTCAGTAAAAAAAATTTGTAAAGACTGTAAAATAATCCGCCGAAAAAAAAGAGTACGGGTGGTTTGTAAAAACCCTAAACATAAACAAAGACAGGGATAATTTTTTATATATATGGCTATAAGAATATCAGGGGTAACCCTACCAAAGAATAAAAGAATAGAAATTGCTTTAACCTATATCTACGGTATTGGCCGTTCATTAGCCAATGAAATTTTAAAGTCTACTAAAATTGACCCCGACAAAAGAACAGATCAATTAACAGACAAAGAAGCTAATTCACTGCGGAAATTGATTGAAGATAAATATCAGGTAGAAGGTGAGCTGAGAAGAAGTCAAGCTATGAATATAAAAAGACTTAAAGAAGTCGGTAGTTATCGCGGCAGTCGGCATTCCAAAAATCTGCCAGCCCGAGGCCAAAGAACAAAAACTAATTCCCGAACAGTACGCGGTAATGTCAGAAGAACTATGGGTTCCGGCAAAAAGCCGGCTGTAGAAAAAACTTAATTTATTACTTAATTTATGCCTAAAAAAAAGAATATCAAAAAACAGAAAAAATCTATATCAAAAAGAAAAAGAATAGTCGAAAAAGGTTATGCTTATATTTTTTCAACTTATAATAATACCATTGTTACTTTAACGGATACTAAGGGTGATGTAATTACTTCATCTTCAGCCGGTCGAATGGGTTTTAAAGGTCCTAAAAAAGCTACTCCCTACGCAGCTGGTGTAATTGTCCGTGACGCTGTCGAGAAAGCCAAGAGTTATAAACTTAAAACTGTTGATGTTTTTATCAAAGGTGTTGGCAGCGGCCGGGAAGCAGCCGTTCGCGCTTTATATAATAATGGTTTGAATATAACTAGTATTAAAGACCGCACGCCCATACCCCATAACGGGCCGCGTCCTAAAAAGGTAAGGAGAGTTTAACTATGAAGATAGCTGCTAAATGTAAATTATGTCGACGCTCGGGTGAAAAACTCTTTTTAAAGGGTGAGCGTTGTCAAACGCCAAAATGCGCTATGGTCAAAAGAAATTATCCACCGGGGTCGCACGGTCAGAAACGTAGAAGGAGACTTTCTAGTTATGGTATTCATTTGCGGGAAAAACAAAAAGTGCGCTATATGTATGCTTTGACTGAAACTCAGTTAAGAAACTATATGAAAAAAGCCATGAATAAGAAAGGCAATACCGGTCAGCTATTTTTACAACAATTGGAAAGCCGTTTGGACAACGTTATTTATAAACTTGGTCTGGCCGCTTCAAGAATACAAGCCAGACAGATAATCACCCACGGCCATATACAAATTAATGGAAAAAAAGTTAGTTTTCCCTCCTATCAAGTTAGTCCAAAAGAGGCTATTCAAATCCGAAAGAAATCCCTTGAAAGTGATTTCTTTAAAAACCTTAAGAAGAAAATAGAAAAACACCAAGTTCCTTCTTGGCTTGATTTGGATAAAAAAGAGCTTAAAGGTAAAGTGATAAATCAGCCCCAAGAAAAAGATTTGGAATTAGGTATACAAACCCAATTATTAGTCGAGTTTTACGCTAAATAAAATATTTTATTCTTAACTATAAAAAATATGGAAAATTTTCCTCTGCCAACAAAAATTGAAATTAAAAAAGCTAAAGATGATTCAAAGCAATTTATTATTGAGCCGCTTTATCCGGGTTATGGCAACACAATTGGAAATGCTTTGAGAAGGGTCTTATTATCTTCCTTATCTGGAGCGGCTGTTACCGCCGTTAAAATTAAAGGTGTTGAGCATGAATTTTCTACTATCAAAAATGTAAAAGAAGACGTCATTTCAATTATTCTTAATTTAAAACAGATTAACTTTAAATATTCCAGCCCGGAACCAGTTAAACTCATCTTAAAAGAAAAAGGCGAGAAAAAAGTAAAAGCCGGTGATATTAAAGCGACGGCTGATATTGAAATATCTAATAAGAATCAAGTTATTGCTAATTTAACCGATAAAGAAGCCGAGCTCGAGATGGAGTTAACAGTTGAACGCGGTCGCGGCTATAAACCGGTAGAATCAAGAGAAGAAGAAGAGGTTCAGATTGGCAATATTAGAATTGATGCCATTTATACCCCGATTAAAAATGTTAATTTTCACGTAGAAAATGTCCGTGTGGGCGAGATCACTAACTTTGACCGGCTTATTTTAGATATTAAAACAGACGGGACTTTAACCGGTGAGCAAGCCCTTAAGCAGGCCGCCGAACTTTTGGTTAAGCATTTTAACTTTGTTAAAGGTTTACAATCAACAGAAAAAAAGGATAAAACCAAAAAAGTAGAGAATGAAAAAGACCAGAAAAACCAGCCAAAAGAAGAAGAGAAAAAGAAAATAACTAAAGAAAAGTCGATAACTACCCCGGAAAAAAAATAACTTCGTAAAATACTATAATGAGACATCGTAAAAAAAAGAAAATACTTGATCGTAACGCTTCTGGACGACGAGCTTTAATCCGTAATTTAGCCTGTGAATTAATTATTCACCGCCGTATTAAAACTACTCATACTAAAGCTAAAGTCCTTAGAGCCTATATAGAGAAGCTGATTACTAAAAGTCGTTCAGGCCAGCCTTCTTCTCTGCGTTATCTTCAAAAATATCTTAATAAAAAAACAGCTAATATTTTATTCAAAAATATTGCTCCTAAATATAAAAAGCGGGACGGAGGTTACACCAGAGTGGTAAAAATAGGCCGACGTTCCGGCGATAATGCTCTAATGGCTTTAATTGAATTTGTTTAAATAATATGAAAAATAAAGAAATTATTGATGCTAATAATAAACCCCTTGGTCGCTTGGCCAGTCAAGTTGCTATTAGATTAATGGGTAAGGATCAACCAAATTACCAGCCCCATAAGCCGGGAAATTTAATTCTGGAAGTAAAAAATGCCTCTAAAATAAAATTAACCGGTCTTAAAAGCAAAAATAAAGTATTTTATAAATATAGTGGTTATCAAGGTGGTGTTAAGCAAAAGAAACTATCTGTGTTAATGAAAAAAGATCCATCTTCTGTGTTAAAGATGGCCGTTAAAGGCATGTTACCTCATAATAGATTGTTAAAACATAGGCTAAAACGATTAAAAATTTCCAACTAAATTATGGTAAAAAAAGCAAAAAAAACTCAGAAATCTTCCAATAAAAAATCTAGAAGTAAAAAAGGTTCCAAAAAAAGAACTTATATATTTGCCGTTGGCCGGCGTAAATCGGCGGTGGCTCGTGTAAGATATTACAAAAAGGGTAAAAATGAGATTATTATTAACCAAAAAGATTATAAAGAGCATTTTGTAAACTTAGAGTTCAAAAATATAATTGAAAAGCCATTAAAAGTAACCGGAAATTTAAAAAAATTTGGTAAGTTTACAATTAAAGTTAAAGGTGGTGGTAAGAGGGGACAGGTTGAAGCTATTTCTTTGGGCATGTCCAGAATCTTAGTAACTTTAGAGCCAAAAAATCGCAAACTCTTAAAACCGGAAGGTTTATTAAAACGTGATCCAAGAGTCAAAGAAAGAAAAAAATACGGTCTCAAACGGGCTCGCCGGGCTCCGCAGTGGAGAAAAAGATAAAACATATAAAAAAAGAAAATTGTCTAAACAAATCAGAGAAAATAAGGTTTCTCGTAATACTTTATTTTTAACCATTGCCTACACCCTACAAAAAGTAATCTCATTTGGTTACTTTATTTATTATGCCCGTTATATTGGCTATATTGGTACCGGCCAATTTGTTTTTGCGG
This sequence comes from Patescibacteria group bacterium, assembly GCA_034520665.1. NCBI lineage: Bacteria > Patescibacteria group bacterium. Next base: position 422,915 of record JAXHNJ010000001.1, on the reverse strand, counting down.
TTTCCTTTACTACAGTTTTTGGTATTTTAGTTGATTTAGGTTTAAATCCGGTTTTAATTCGTGAAATCTCCCGTTTTAAAAATAAGGCTCATAAGTATTTTTCAGCTATTTTTACGGTGAAAGTATTTTTTGCTTTTACGGCTATTTTACTTATCTATATTACTATCAATACTTTATCTTATCCAGAAACTACTAAGTCTCTGGTTTATTTTGCCGGCTTTGTTATGCTTTTTGAATCTTTTAGTTTGAGTATATTTGGTGTTTTCCGGGGCTTTCATAATTTAAAATATGAATCAATCGGCACTTTAATATATCAGCTCTTGGTGGTTAGCTCAGGTATTGTTATGCTGCAAATTTTTAAGCAGCCGATTGTCCTCGGTATAGCTATTCTTATCGGAGCTATCGGTAATTTTTTGTATGCCTTAATAAAATTAGTAAAACATACTGATATAAAGCCTCGGTTTTATCTTAATTTTTCTCTTTTAAGAAAACTTTTTAAAATGGCTATGCCCTTTTTCCTGGCCGGTATTTTTACTAAAATCTATGCTTATATCGATATACTCTTACTCTCTTTTTTAAAAAAAGGTCAGGGTGGGGAAGAGTATGTCGGCTGGTACTCGGTAGCCTATAAACTAACATATGCTATTCAGTTTATACCCTTAGCTTTTAATAATAGTATTTATCCAGCTCTTTCCAGACTTTATATTTCTTCTCAAGAAATTTTAGCTAGAACCGTAGAAAATGCTTTTCGTTATTTAATGATTATCAGTTTACCTATATCCTTAGGAGCTTTTGTTTTAGCCGATAAAATTACAGTTCTTTTTACCAGTGATTATACTCGCTCTATTCCAGCTTTTCGAATTTCAATTTTAGGTTTAGTTTTTATCTTTATTAATTTTATTTTAAGTTCGGTCTTAAACGCTACCAATCGTCAGAAAAAAAATACTCTAAACATAGGCCTAACAGTCGCTTTTAATGTCATAATTAATTTAATTTTAATACCGCGCTTTAATCACATCGGAGCTTCTATAGCCGCTCTTTCTTCAGCTGTTTTTCTCTTTGTAGTGGCTTATTATCAGACTCAAAAAATAATTAAATACAATAAAGCAAAAATAGTCTCCTGGTTTTTTCGCAGCCTTACCGCCTCGCTCGGTATGGCTTTAAGTATTTATTGGCTTAAACCGGCTGTTAATTTTATTTTACTGATACCCATCGGGGTGCTAATATACATAGCGCTAATACTTTTATTAAAAATTATAAAGTATTCAGAATTACGATATGTAATTAAATCTATAATTAGACGGTAAAAAATGAAAAAATCATTATTAATTACTAATTTCTTTCCTCCCAAAATTGGCGGTATTGAAAATTATTTCAAAAATTTATGCTATCAACTGCCTGAAGATAAAATATCTATATTAACTGATGATGATTTGCCAAGGGGAGATTTTGATAAAAAATACAAAAGGAAAATTATCCGCCTTAATTTTTATCCCTGGCGGTTTTTTAAACCCTCCTGGCTGCCTCTTTTTTGGCGGATAAAAAAAATTATTAAACAAGAAAAAATCCAATATCTACAATTTGGCCATTATTTTAATTTAGTTACAGTTGGTCTTGTTTTTAAAAAATTATTTAAGATACCTTATTTAGTTTATACTCACGGAGTGGATACTTTGATTCCTCAAAAAAATTGGTTACAGAAAAAAATCATGACCAAGAACCTAAAAAACGCCCAGTGGGTTATTGCCAACACAGAATTTATGAAACAAAAAATTATCGAGCTAGGTGTTTTTCCCTCAAAAATTATAGTAGTTTATCCTTCTTTAAATCAGAATATTTTTAAGGTTAAAACCAGTTCTAATTTTATCAAAAAAAAATATAATTTAAATAATAAAAAAGTACTGCTTACCTTAGGGCGTCTAGTTAAAAGAAAAGGACAGGATATGGTTATTCGCTCTCTGCCAAAAATACTAAAAAAAATACCTAATCTCATTTACCTTATTGTAGGAGATGGCCCGGACAAAGAATATTTGCAAAACTTAACCGAAAAATTAGGTTTGAAAAATAAGGTAATTTTTACCGGAGCTGTTAAAGATAATTTATTAAAGAAAATACCTTTTTACCAGGCTGCTGATTTGTTTATTATGCCGACTCGTGAAGAAAAAGAAAAAAAAGACTTAGAGAGTTTTGGTTTAGCCTATTTAGAGGCCCAATCCCAAAGAATTCCAGTAATATTGGGCCTAGCCGGCGGCACTAAAGAAACAATAATAGACAGACAAACCGGTCTAGCTGTTAATTCAAAAAGTGTTAATGAAATATCACAGGCCGTAATTAAACTATTAAATAATTATGAATACTCAAAATTATTAGGTGAAAAGGGCTTTAACTGGGTAAAAAAGACTTTTAACTGGCAGACTCAGATTAAAAAAGTTAAATTTATTTTAAAAAATAATAATGAACTTTCAAAAAAATATGAAAAGCCTTTGATCAGTGTTATTATTCCTGCTTTTGGTGCTTCAGATTTTATAGACTCTTGTTTAAACTCCATTCAATTACAAAGTTTAAAAAACTACGAAATTATAGTCATTAATGACGGACCGGATAAAAAACTAAATCAAGTTTTAAGACAATATAAAAATCTATTAGTCTTAAAAAGAAAGCATAAAGGTGAATTACCGGATCAAGCGGCCGCTGTTCGTAATCTTGGAGCTAGTAAAGCCAGAGGTAAATATTTATTTTTCTGTGACTCTGATATAATCTTAAAACCAAATTGTCTTTTAGAGATGTTTAAAGTGCTTGAGTTAAATCCCTTTGTTTCTTTTTGTTATAGCGGATTTATTTTTGGTTCAAAAAAATTCCACCCTTTAAAATTTTCTAAAAATAGATTAAAAAAGTATAATTACATTTCCACTATGTCTTTGATGAAAAAAAAGGATTTTCCCGGTTTTGATGAAAAACTGGCTCGTTTTCAGGATTGGGACTTATGGCTTACTATGATTAAAGAAGGAAAAAAAGGCTTGGCCCTAAATAAAATTTTATTTAAAGGACCGATGAGAAAACAAGGGATTTCAAAAACTATTAATAAAGAAAAATACCAAAAAATGGTTACCAAGAAACATAAATTAAATTAATTATGCCCCGACTAGAATTATCAATTATTATTGTATCTTGGAATGTCTCTAAACATTTAAATATTTGTTTAAACTCAATTTATAAAAATTCCGAGAACATAGAATTTGAAATTATTGTTATTGATAATAATTCAAAAGATAATACCCTATCTTTAATAAAAAAGAAATTTCCTCAAGTTAAGCTAATAAGTAATAAAAAAAATTTTGGCTTTGCCACAGCCGTTAACCAAGGCCTGGCTCAATCAAAAGGAAAATACCTTTTGCTGCTTAATCCAGATACTGTTCTTTTACCAGATACTCTGAAAAAAAGCCTTACTTATATGAAAAAAAATCACTTTACCGGTGTAATGGGACCTAAAATATTAAACTCAGATTTGAGTTTACAGCCTTCTTGTCGGCGTTTTCCCACCACTCTGTCGCAAACTTTAATACTTTTAAAAATCCATCATATTTTCCCTAAACTTAGATCTTTAAGAAAATATCTGATGCAAGATTTTGATTATAAAGAAAGTAAAGAAGTTGATCAGGTTATGGGAGCCTATTTTTTAATTAGGCGCTCTGTTCTTGAGAAAGTCGGTGGCTTTGATGAAAATTTTTATATTCTTTTTGAAGAGGTCGATTTTTGTCGCCGCGTTAAAGAAGTAGGATTAAAAGTTGATTTTTACCCTTTGGTTAAAATTATACACCATGGGGGAGAGAGTTTTAAAAAAGTTAAATCAATTCGCTCACAAATAAATTTTAACCGCAGCCTTCTTTATTATTTTAAAAAATATCACTCCTCCTTTTCCTATTATTGGTTGGCTTTACTTACACCTTTAAGTCTATTTTTAGCCTTATTAACCCCTTTTTTTGCCGTATTTCAAAGAAAAAATTAGGTTGCGCCACGACCTAAAATGTGTTATTATTTAAGCTCAAAATATGGAGCTTATTTTTTTAAAAAACAAAAAAACCTATCTGTACGTTTTCTTTTTGTTGTTGATTTTTCTCTTATCATTTATTGGTTTTATCTACCCTTGGATAAATTACACTGTTTTTTGGTCAATATTAATTTTGACTGTTTTTTTAAGTTTTAAAAAATTGAAGTACGGCGTTTTTTTAGCTCTTTTTGAATTGTTTATCGGGTCCAAAGGTTATCTTTTTTCTTTTCCAATTTTTGATTATGTTGTCTCACTACGGCTATTAATCTTTATTGTTTTAATAGCCGCTTATTTAATCTACCTAATTAGAAAAAAAGAAATCAAGTTTTTACAGTCAAATTTATGGTTTCCTTATTTATTGTTGATAATATTTATCGGGATGGGTTTTTTAATTGGTTTAAAAAATAATAACCCCTCTTTGGTTTTTTATGATATTAATGCTTATTTTTATTTAGCTTTAATTTTTCCTTTTTTCTCGGTCTTAAGCCAAAAAGAAAATATCAAAAAATTATTAAAAATACTGGGAATTTCTGTTATCGCTCTTTCCTTGTTTACTCTTTTTATTTTAGCTGATTTTAGTATTTTTCATTACAACAATAACTTAATTGAGGCTACTAAAATTGAAAGTAAACAATTAGAAGAAATGGAAAATCTAGCTAATCAACCAGAAAATGCTCGTTTAGCTCAGGCTACAAAACTAGCCCGTGAAAAACTTAATTTAACTTCAGAAGAATTAAATGAAGACAAACCACTTGTTTACCGTTGGCTTAAAGATTTGGGGCTAGCCGAAGTTTCTTATTTAGGGGGGCGTTTTTTTAGAATTTTCAGCACCAGTCATTTTTATTTGATTATCTATTTTCTTATTATAGTGGGATCTATTTTTTTTAGCCAAAAGAAATTCAAAAATCTTTTACCGGAATATATCTTAGGAATTTTCTTATTATTAATTATTTTAATTTCATTCTCGCGCAGTTTTTGGTTAGGCTTATCTATTGCTTTTGTTTATTTGCTTTTTAGCTTATCAAAGAAAAAAATAGCTACTATTATTTTAGTCATTATTCTAATGATCTTATTATCAGGATTAATTCTAAATTCTGTCAGTCCAAAAACTTTTCAAGTTGTTTGCAATCGTTTTGCTAGTTTATTAAAACCAAATACCGAGCTTGCGGCCTCGAATAGAATTAATATGCTAAACCCTCTTTGGCAAAAAATAAAAGAAAATCCTTTTTTTGGCTCAGGCTTTGGCACTTTAATAACCTTTAAATCTTTGATTCCGGGTACTGAATTAACTGAATATATCAGCGTTTATCTCTATGAATGGGCTTATTTAGATATTATAGTGAAAATTGGATTGCTGGGTTTTTTAGCCTATCTTTATTTTATATCTTTTATCTATAAAACCGGACATTATACCTTAAAATACCTTAAGAATAATGATTACATTTTAATTAAATCACTTTTAGCGGGTTTAATTTCCCTTTTAGTTATTCATCTCACTACTCCTTATCTTAATCATCCTTTGGGAATTGGATACATCTTAATTATAGCTTCAGTTTTTTATTATTATCTTGGCCAATCATATGCAGACAAAAAAGGTAAATATTAATATAGTTACTTGGAACTCTCTAATATATATTGAAAATTGTCTAGCTTCAATTTTTAAACAAACCTTCAGAGATTTTTCGGTTTTAGTGATTGATAATGGCTCTAAAGACGGTACTCTAGAATTTATTGAAAAAAATTACCCAGAAGTAAAAATTTTAAAAAACAAAAAAAATTTAGGCTATGCCAAAGCCCATAATCAGGGCCTTAAGATAACTGGGGGAGAGTGGCTTTTAATAATGAACCCGGATATTATTTTAAAAGAAGATTATTTAGAAAAAATGATCAATTTTGTACAAAAGAAACCAGAATATCAAGCCATTACGGGAAAAATAAAAAAATTTCATTTTAAGGGCAATGATTTGAACGAAATAATTTTTACTGATATTATTGATAATACAGGTCTAGCTGTTAAACGTAATCGTAACTTTTATAACCGTCACGAAAATAAAAAAGATCATGATGTTTTCAATAAGCCTGGACCTGTCTTTGGTGTTTGTGGAGGTTTGTTATTTATCAATCGATCTACTTTGAACAAAATAAAAATTGGACAAGAATATTTTGATGAAGATTTCTTTGTTTATAAAGAAGATATTGATTTAGCTTGGCGTATGAATATTAAGAATAAAAAGTCTTACTATTTACCGACCGCTCTGGCTTACCATCATCGTCAAGCCAAAGCTCCTAAAGATCAAAGCTTTAAAGCAGTTAGAAAATCCAGGCAGGCTAAATCAAAAGTAATAAATTATTATTCCACTCGCAACCACCTTTTAATGTACTTAAAAAACGAATATGTTTCTAATTTTTTTAAAGATTTTTACTACATAGTACCTCGCGAACTAAAAAGATTTTTCTATATACTATTTTTTGAAATAAAAAATATAAAAGCTTATTTCCAATTCTTTAAATATTTTAACAAAATGCTAAAAAAAAGAGAACAAGTTTTAAAACCTAAAAATATAAAATCAATAAGAGAATGGCTCAAGAAATAATATTATCAGTAATAATTTTAAACTACAAAACCAAGGGTTTACTCAAACAATGTATAAAAGGTATACAACTCTTAAATTTACCCGTAAATTATGAAATTATAGCCGTTGACAATCATTCCAATGATGACAGTGTTAAAATGATGCGTGAAAATTTTCCTAATATAAAATGTATTGAAAGCCCTCAAAATAACGGTTGTGCTGCTGGTAATAATCTTGGTATTAAAGAAGCTAGGGGTCAATATATTATGATCTTAAACCCTGATATTGCTATTTTTGAAGGAGTGATTGAAAAATTATTAAAATTTATGGACAATAACCCTAATGTTGGGGTAGTGGCCCCCAAATTAATTAATCCGGACGGTACCAGACAGATTTCCTGCTATCGCTTTCCACGATTTATGACCCCCATCTACCGCCGTACGCCACTAGGCAAACTTCCGTCAGTTAAAAAGAAGCTTCGAGATTATCTTATGCTTGACTATAATTTTAAAGAAGTTAATGCTGTTGATTGGGTTTTAGGCGCTTGTATGCTCGTTCGAAGCTCTTCTATTGAAAAAGTGGGTTTAATGGACGAAAGATTTGAACTTTATTTTGAAGATGTTGATTGGTGTCGCCAATTTTGGCAAGCTGGTTTTCTTGTTTGTTATTTAAATAATATAGAAATAGTTCACTATCATCAGAGGTTAAGTGCTGAAAATCCCGGACTAAGGGGAATTTTTAGTCAAGCTACTCGTATTCATATTGCTAGTGCTTTAAAATATTTTGCTAAATACTGGGGAGCCAAGAAAATTAATAAAGAAAAAATAATTACCCGAAAAAAAACAAATGAAAAATAAAGGCAAAATGAATTTAATTCAATCTTTTGGTTTAAAGAAAAAAAATAAATCTAAGAAAAGAAGTATAAAATGGGCTTTAGTTGTTTTAGTTACAATATTTTTACTCTTTGTAATTTTAACTATTTTTTATTATCCGAAAGGGAAAAAAGTTTACCAGCAATCTTTAAAAGCCAAAGAGAATTTATTTAAAGCCCAAGAATTAATTGCCCTCCAGGATTATAGCCAAGCCGAAGAATTAATTTATCAAAGTAACAGAAATTTTAATAACGCTAGAGTTGAACTAGAAAAGATGCCTTTACTCAAATTTATGCCCATAATCAGTCAGCAATATCAGGCCATTGATAAAATTTTAAAAGTTGGTGTAGATATTTCCCATTCCACCGGTAACCTTGTTAGTTTAGCCGTAGATATAATATCTCCTTTAAAAGAAAACCATGATATTAGTTTTGCTGACATAACGGTTCAGGAAAAAAGAGTAATATTAGCCAAGTTAAATGATTCTGAGGATACTTTCACCCAGGCTAATGAGATCATAAAAAAATCCAATAATAGTATTAAAAACATCTCCCAAACCGGTCTTATTGGACCAGTAAATGAAACAGTTGTTTTACTTAAAGATTATTTACCCAAAGCTGAGCAAGCCATAAGTCAGCTTTCAGTCTTAGCTAAAATAATTCCGGATTTAGCCGGTTTTCCCAACAGTAAAAAATTTCTTTTTCTTCTCCAAAATAATACTGAATTAAGGCCGACCGGTGGTTTTATTGGTACTTATGGGACTTTAGTACTCAAAGACGCTGATATATTAGAATTTAAAACTAATAATGTTTATAATCTCGATGAGAAAGCGGAGAATTTAAATATTGATCCGCCTGAGCCTCTGACTAAATATAATAAAACTTCACAGTGGTTTTTACGTGATTCAAATTGGTCTCCAGATTTTCCTACCTCGGCTGAAAAAGCTCTTTGGTTTTATGAACAAGAAGGAGGGAGTGAAAAAAACTTTGATGGGGTTATAGCTATCACTCCTGACTTAATTGAATCTTTAATTGAATTAACCGGGTCAATTACAGTTCACGGGGTTAAATTTACCAGGGAAAACTTTACCGATACCCTGCAATACCAGGTAGAAAAAGGTTTTTTGCAAAAAGATATAGATGAAAGTCAAAGAAAAGAAATAATTGGCGATTTATCAAAAGTGCTAATAGAAAATTTATACAGTCTGCCGCAGGCAAAATGGGACGACTTATTTCAGATTATTGATAAAGAATTGCAAGAAAAACATTTTCTTCTTTACTTTAAAAATGAGCAAGCAGAAAATTTACTCAAACAAAATAACTGGGGCGGACAGGTTATACAAAATCCAGGGGATTATATTATGTTTATAGATACAAATTTAGCCAGTTTAAAAACTGACCCTTATGTCACCCGTAACTTTGAATATAATCTAACTGATAAAGGCGATTATTATGCGGCTAATTTAAAAGTAAATTATAAAAATGAAGCTGATTTTACTTGGAAGACTACCCGCTATCGCACATATTTTCGGCTTTATGTTCCTCAAGGCAGTCAGTTAATTGATATTATCGGTACTAATGAAGAAAAAAATGTTGTTAATGATTTGGGAAAAACCTATTTTGGATCCTTTATTTCTATTGAACCAGGAGAAGAAAAAACAATTACTTTTAAATATAAACTGCCAAAAAAAATTCGCAATATGATTAATGATGGTAATTATCAGCTTGTTATACAGAAACAACCGGGGGCTGCTAACTATAAAACTGACCTAAATTTAGAATTTCATAAAAATATAAAAGCCTTTTCCAGGATTGACAATTTGGAAAAAGAGAGTAATAATAAGATAACTTTTTCAAACCCACTTAACAAAGACTATATAATTAATATTAGTTTAAAATAATGTTTTTCAAAAGAATTGGTATTGATTTAGGCACTACTTACACCTTAGTTTATATGCCAGGACGGGGAATTGTTATTAATGAGCCTTCAGTGGTAGCTATTTCTTTGGTTGATAAAAAGGTATTAGCTGTTGGCTTAGAAGCTAAAGATATGATCGGGAGAACTCCTGATACTATTGTAGCTCAAACACCGTTAAGGGAGGGCGTAATCGCTGATTATCGGACAACAGAAGCTATGATTCGCTATTTTATTAATAAAGCTCTAAGCGGAGTGAGACTTTTCCGTCCAGAGGTTATGATAGCCGTGCCAGCTGGTATCACTTCAACTGAAAGAAGAGCGGTTATAGACGCTACTATGGCCGCTGGGGCTAAAGCAGCCTATATCATTAAAGAGCCGGTGGCCGCGGCTATTGGCGCTAATATTCCTATTGGTTCAGCTTCCGGGCATATGATAGTTGATATTGGTGGTGGTACTTCTGAAATTGCGGTTATTTCTTTAGGTGGCATTGTTTTCAATAACTCAGTCAGAGTAGGCGGCACTAAAATTGATACTGCTATTATAGAATATGTTAGAAAAAAATATAGTTTAGCCATAGGCGAAAGAACAGCTGAAGAAATAAAGATTAAAATAGGCTCCGCCTTACCTTTAGAAGATAAATTAAGTATGGATATTAGAGGGCGTGACATGATTTCTGGTTTGCCAAAAACTATTTCCATAATCTCAGATGATGTAATCGAAGCTATTCAAGATGAACTTTCTTCAATCATTCAGGCTATTAAAATAGTTTTACAAAACACTCCACCTGAGCTTTCAGCAGATGTTATAGATAAGGGCATGGTCTTATCAGGCGGTTCTTCACTTTTAAGAAATATTGATCGTTTAATAACTCAAGCCACTGGTGTTAATGCTTATGTAGCAGATGATTCTCTTTTATGCGTAGCCAAAGGAACCGGTATTGCTTTAGATAATCTCGAGTCTTATAAGAGAAGTATATTATCCGCCAAATAACTATGATTATCGGTATTGATGCTTCCAGAGCCAATAAAAAAGAAAAGACGGGTACTGAATGGTACTCGTATAATTTAATCCAGCAATTTTCAAAACTTGACCAAAAAAATAAGTATAGACTATACACTAAAAAACCCTGGCAGGAAAATATTAATAATCTTGGCAATAATTTTGAAAATAAGGTGCTTAAGTGGCCTTTTGGATTTTTATGGAACTTAATTCGTTTATCCTGGGAAATGATAATAAATCCTCCGGATGTACTTTTTGTGCCGGCTCATACTATTCCTTTATTTTCTCGAACAAAAATAATTACCACTTGCCACGATGTTGGTTTTGAAGTCTTTCCCGAATTTTACGCTAAAAAATTAATTGGTGGCAAAAACTTATTTTCTAAAATATTATATTTAATTATAAAAATATTCAGTTTAGGACGTTACTCTAATAACGAACTTGATTATCATCGTTTCAGTATGAAGCTAGCCGTTAAAAAGGCCTATTCTATTATAACTCCTTCAAAATTTACGGCTCATGAAATAAAAAAATATTATAATATTAATAGGAGTAAAGTTAATATTATCTATGAAGGGTATGATCAGGATCAATATCACCCGACTAAAAATAATAAATTAAAAAAGAAAATTCTTGATAAATATAATATAAAAGAGCCCTTTTTAATTTATGTCGGCCGTTTAGAGAAAAAGAAAAATATACTGGGGCTTCTTAAAACATTCAGTCTTATCAAAAAAAAATATAAAAAACCCTTAAAACTACTTTTAGTCGGTAAGCCAGGCTATGGCTGGAAAAAGGCTGAACAATTTTTAAATACTTCTAATATTCAAAGAGAGGTTATTAGACCGGGCTGGGTTAGTGATAAAGATTTGCCATTATTATATAATACAGCTCTAGCCTTAGTTTTTATCTCATATTATGAGGGTTTTGGCTTACCGCCTTTGGAAGCCATGTCTTGCGGTTGTCCAGTTATAGTTTCAGACAGAGCTTCTATGCCTGAAATTGTCGGATCAGGCGGCCTTATTTTAGATCCGGATAATTATAAACAAATAGCTAAGGAAATTATCAAAATTATTAAAAATAATAAAAACAGACAAAATCTTATTAAGAAAGGTTTTAGCCGGATAGAAAAATTTTCTTGGCAAAAATGTGCCAGACAAACATTAGAACTTATTAAAAATTATTGACGAAAGAGGCTATAAATGGTACTATATTTTTATATATAATATAATTTATGGTAGAAAAAATCTTTCAGGAAGCCTTATATTCGGGTCACAAAAAAGTATTTGATTATTTTAATAAATCAATAGAAAAGAAAAAGTTATCGCATGCTTATCTTTTTCTGGGGCCTGAAGGGGTTGGTAAAAAAGAGGCAGCTGTTAACTTTTTAAGGCGTATAATTTGTCAAAAAAAGAAAAACTCAGCCCCCTGTTTAAAGTGTCAATCTTGCCAAATCTTTAGAAGAAAAACAAGTGCTGATTTTTTAGAAATAAAAAAGAAATCTGATAAAAAAAATATAAGTATCGAACAAATTAGGGCTCTTATAGATCATCTCAGCCTAAAGCCTCTTAATTGGCCCTATAAATTTGCTCTTATTGATCAGGCTGAATTGATGAGTGAGTCAGCCAGTAACAGTTTTTTAAAAACCTTAGAAGAGCCCTCAGATAAAACCATTATTATTTTAATAGCTTCCAACAAAAATCGTTTACCAGAAACTATTACTTCTCGTTGTCAGACAATAAGGTTTAATTTTATTAGTCACTCCTTAATTTTTGATTATCTTAAAAAAAGTCAACTGATAAATAATCAAAAAGCTTCGTCTATAAGCCAGATTGTTCAGGGTCGGATTTCACAGGCCAGAAAAATGGCCAGAGATAATGAATATTTTGAATCATACCAAGAAACTATTAATAGATTTTTAAATTTATTTTCGTTTAGTTTAGCGGATCGTTTTAAAGAAATTTCCTCACTTTACGGCAATCTTACCCCATCGAAAAACTCCTTTATTAACTATCACTCATTAATTAATATTTGGTTAACGGTTCTGCGTGATTTGTTACTTTATCAATCAGATCAAGAAAACAAAATTACTTTCGTTTTTAAAAAAAATATCTATAAAAAGATAATCAAAGGTAAAAAGGATCTTTATTTTAAAAAATTAATTGATCATCTTATAGTGACAAAAATGCTCATAGATCGCAATTTGAACCCTAAGATTGTTTTAGAAAATTTCATACTTAAAATATAATTTTATGAAAAGATTAATTCCCATAATACTAATACTATTTTTTATAGCCGGTTGTTCAATAAAAATTGGCGGCTCTACCAGCAATGATCTAGGAATTTATCGTAGTGACGATTTTGGTAAAAAATGGCAGCAAAAGGTTTATGCTGGGCGAATAAAGAAAAAAGAACTAAAAATCAGTGATATTAGTGTTAACAAAATTATTCCTTCACCGGATAAAGAAATGCTTTATATATGTACAGCTGGTCGTGGTATTTATAAATCAGATAATTTAGGCGATATTTGGCAGGAAACAGGTTTGAAAAGTGGTACCTATGTTGATGTGGCTTTTGATGGTGAAAATAAAGATATAATTTATACTGCTTCTAAAGGAAGAATTTATAAATCAGTAAATGCTGGCAAAAATTGGGATGTAAAATACATCGAAGCTGAACCGGGTCGAACTATTACAGATGTAGCTACTGATTACTATGATTCCAAACGTATCTATGCGGCTACTAATACAGGCGCTATTATTAAAAGTGATGATTATGGTAACACCTGGCAAATATTAAATAATTTAAATACATATATTTCTGAAATGTTTTTTGATCCTTATGACTCTAGAATAATTTATATTAAGACAAAAAATAATCTCTATATAAGTTATGATAAGGGTTTAACTTGGCATGGTTTAAGGGTAGCACTTAAAGATTATAAAGGGGCTTCATCCATAAAATCAATTAGCTTTAATATGCTGGATACCAGTGAATTCTATATATCTACTAATTACGGTATCTTAAAAACTGAAAATCGCGGAGAATCATTTAAACCGGTGAAAACATTAGTTAATTTTGGCACTAGTATAAACCAGGTAGCCCTAGATCCTGAAAATCCAGAGATTATATATATCATTAGAAGTAATAAGTTTCATAAATCTATTAATTCAGGTGAAGAATGGGAAACTAAAATATTACCCACTTCCGGCAGTATTTCTGATATTGAAATAATACCTCGCGAGAAAGATACTAATCCTATATTAATAAGTGTTTATAAAAATAAATAAATAATTATGTTAAAAAAAGATCTAAAAAAGAAATTTGAACAATCTATTGATTATTTTAAAAAAGAATTAAAAGGTCTTAGAACCGGACGAGCCAAACCAGCAATTGTTGAGTCCATAAAAGTGGATTATTACGGCACACCTACCCCTTTACTGCAGTTAGCTTCAGTTAACGCCCCTGATTCAAAAATGATTATTATAGAACCCTGGGACAAAAATGTTATTAAAGAAATAGAAAAAGCTATCCAAAACTCTGATCTTAGTCTTAATCCAGTGGTGGAAGGTAATCAAATACGTTTAAATATTCCGCCGATGACTGAAGAAAGAAGAAAAGAAATAACTAAAACGATTTCAAAAAAATCTGAAGAAGTGAAACAAAGCCTTAGAAATGCTCGTGAAGAGTATATGAAAGAGATTAAAAAAGATAAAGACGAAGGTAATATTTCAGAGGATGATTATTATCGTCAAGAAGAAGAAGTGCAAAAAGTGCTTGATGAATTTAACCATAAAATAAAAGACTTAGCTGATAATAAAGAAAAGGAGGTAATGACTATATAAATGTTATTAACTATTATTAGTTTTGTATTAGTATTAAGTATTGTTATTATCGTCCATGAATTTGGACACTTTTTAGCCGCTAAAAAAACCGGTGTAAAAGTAGAGGAGATTGGCCTTGGTTTTCCTCCACGTATGTTTGCTTTTAAAAAAAATGATCGAGAATACTCCTTAAATTGGATCCCCTTAGGCGGCTTTGTTCGTCTTAAGGGTCAGGGGGACCGCTCTGTGCAAAGCGAAGACAGTTTTAACACTAAAAAAGTGTGGCAGAGAGCCCTGATTATGTCAGCCGGCGTTTTAATGAATGTTATTTTAGCTATTGTTGTTTTTAGTTTCGGCTTTACGTTGGGTTTGCCTTCGGCTATTGGTGATAATGTTCCGGGGGCTAAAATAAGCGATGAAAAAATTCAAGTTTATGAAGTTGTTGAGAATACCCCGGCTGAAAAAGCAGGCTTAAAAACTGGAGATATCATTATCTCTATTGATGACCAGGGTTATAAAGATATAAATAATTTAAAAAATTATTACACTGATAAAGAAGGAGAGACACTTAATATTTCGGTAAAAAGAGGAGGGGAGATAATAAATCTTAATATTAAACCAGAAAAACTAGATGAAAGCGATCAAGCAAAAATGGGAGTCAGTCTGGTAAATACCGGTATAGTCTCCTTTCCTTTACATTTAGCGGTGTGGAATGGTTTAAAGGCAACCTTTATTATGCTCTGGCAGATAATTTTAGGTTTTTATAATTTAATTAAAAATGCTTTAATTTCCCATCAAATTTCGGCTGATGTGGCTGGCCCGGTTGGTATCGCCGTCATCACCGGCCAAATGGCTAAAATGGGTTTTGTTTATCTTTTGGAATTTATCGGTATGCTTTCTTTAACTCTGGCTTTAATTAATTTTCTACCTTTGCCGGCTTTAGATGGTGGTCATTTATTATTTTTACTGATTGAAAAGATAAAAGGCTCGAGAGTTAATGAAAGAGTGGAAAATATAGTACACACAGTAGGGTTTTATCTGATAATTTTATTGTTTTTTGTTATAACCTTTCGTGATATTATAAAATTTAATATTGCTTCTTCAATTTCTGATTTTTTTAAAAATATATTTTAATTAGTTTATGAAACAAAGTCAGCTATTTTGCCAAACATCAAAACAAGCTTCAAAAGATGCTGAAACCATCAGCCAACAGTATTTAACTCGAGGTTCTTATATAGATCAACTTTCAGCCGGTATCTGGACTATTTTACCTTTGGGTCTGAAAGTCTTTCGTAAAATTGAGAATATAATTCGTCATGAAATGAATAAAATCGGTGGTCAAGAACTTTTTCTCCCTACTTTACAACCAAAGCGTATTTGGCTTGACTCAGGTCGCTGGAATAAAATGGAACCCCCTTTATTTAAATTAAAAGATATCCATAAGAAAGAATTTGCTCTGGGTTCAACTCACGAAGAAGTAATCACTGACTTAGTTAAAAAATACTTAAATTCTTATAAACAGCTGCCTTTTGCTCTCTATCAAATACAAAATAAGTTTAGAAATGAAATACGCGTAACTGGGGGGTTATTAAGAGTCAAAGAATTTATCATGAAAGATCTTTATAGTTTTCATGCTACAAAAGAAGATTTAGATAATTATTATAAGAAAGTTCTGCAAGCTTATAAAAATATATTTAAAAGACTGAAATTAAAGGCCGAAGTAGTTGAAGCTCAATCAGGCTCTATCGGTGGTGATTTTTGCCATGAATTTATGGTTTTAGCTGATTCTGGTGAAGATAAAATATTAATTTGTCAAGACTGCAATCAAGCCATCAATAAAGAAGCTTCTACCAAAAAAACTTGCCGCCATTGCCAAGGTAAAATGAAGGAGGCTAGAGGTATTGAAGCCGCCCATATTTTTAAGCTTAACCATACTTACAGTAAAAAAATGGGAGCTACTTTTACCAATAAAGAAGGACGTGAAAAATATGTTTATATGGGCTGCTATGGTATTGGTATTGGTCGTTTAATGGCCTCAATAGTTGAAGCTTGTCATGACCAGTATGGTATTATTTGGCCAAGCAGTGTCACTCCTTATAAAGTTCATCTCCTTAATTTGTCCAAAACCTCAGAATATGCTGATAAAATATATGAAAAATTACTGAAAAATAATATTGACGTACTTTATGATGACCGTGATGTATCCTCTTCTTATAAACTTAAAGACGCTGATCTTATGGGAATAAGTACTCGAGCCGTGATTAGTGATAAAAATGGCCAAAAAATTGAGATAAAAAAAAGAAAAGAGAAAAAAGCCAACCTTTTTTCTCTGAAAAACTTTATTAAACAAATTTAAAATGTTTAAAAAAATATTTAAAAGATTTTCCAAGGATATGGGGATAGATTTAGGAACAGCTAATACCTTAGTTTATATTCGCGATAAAGGTATTGTTATTAATGAACCTTCAGTAGTGGCCGTTAATACTAAAACAGAACAAATCTTAGCTATTGGTGATGAAGCCAAGAAAATGGTCGGCAAAACCCCCTCTCATATTACCGCTATGAAACCTCTGGTTTCCGGAGTTATTTCTGATTTTGAAGTGACCGAAAAAATGCTCAAGTATTTTATAGAAAAAGTTCATCAAGAAAGATTTGGTTTTTTACCTCGTCCGCGTATAGTAATTGCTATTCCCTTGGGCATAACAGAAGTGGAAAAAAAAGCGGTAGAAGACGCCACTCTACACGCTGGAGCCAGTGAAGTATTTTTAATTGAAGAGCCAATGGTTGCGGCTATTGGCGCCAGACTGCCTATTCAAGATGCTTCAGGTAATATTGTAGTTGATATCGGCGGTGGCACTACAGAAATAGCGGTCATCTCATTAGGTGGCGTCGTGGCTTCAAAATCTCTTAAAGTAGCTGGTAACGAATTTGATCGCAATATTATCCAATACACTCGTGAGGAATTTAATCTCTTAATTGGAGAAAAAACTGCTGAAGAATGTAAAAAAAAGATCGGCTCGGCTATGGTTGAAGATAATGAAAATAAGGCAATGAAAATCCGCGGACGTGACTTAATAAGCGGTTTACCTAAAGAAGTAACTATTACTTCTTCTCAGGTAAAAAACGCTTTAAATCGGTCTCTTAAAACAATTGTTGAAAATATTAAAAATACTATTGAAAGCACACCACCGGAACTGGTTTCTGATATTTATACCCGAGGTATTGTTTTAACTGGTGGTGGCGCTTTACTGAATAATCTTTCTAAAGTTATAAATATGGAGACTAAAATTCCTGTCAATGTAACTGATGATCCCTTAACCTGTGTCGTGCGAGGCACCGGACTTATATTAGAAGATTTTGAAAATTTAAAAGAAGTTCTGATTACTCCTTCTGAAATTGATATGTAAAATTTATGCCCATACCAATAAAATATAAAAATATATTTTTTATAATTGGAGTTGTAGTAATACTCTTAGTTTTGTTGCATGGCGTGGGAGTTTTAAAACCGGTAGAAAACGCCACTATTTGGCTTTTAAATCCGGTTCAAAAAGCCGGTATTTCTTTTACTACTTCAATAAAAAACTTTTTTAATAATTTTGTTAGTATAGAAAAGCTCCAAAAAGAAAACAAAGATTTAAAGAAAGAAATAAATAAGCTAACCATTGAAAATAATTATCTTAAAACTCTTTTTGAAGAAAATAAAATTATCAGCTCACAGGTAGAAGAATTACAAAAGAAAAACTATTCCTACGTTTTTTCTCGCGTCATTAGCCGGGGTGTTGACCCAACTTTTAAAACCATGGTAATCAATCGCGGAACAAATAGTGGTATCAAAAAAAATATGCCGGTAGTGACTGAGAAGGCTATACTTATCGGTAAAATAGCTCAAGTAGAAAAAAATAGTGCTCAAGTCATGCTACTTAACGACGTTAGAAGTAAAACAGCCGCTCAGATTCAAAATGAAGAGTTAAGTGAAGGCTTAATTACTGGTGAATTTGGGCTAACCTTAAAAATGGATTTAATACCAAAACAAGATCAAATTAATGTTGGTCAGTCAGTAGTTACCAGCGGCTTGGAGAACTCTATTCCTAAAGGTTTACTTATTGGTGAAATAAAAAGTATCAAAAAACAATCAGGTGATTTTTTTCAGTTGGCTTTTATTGAGTCGCCGATTAACTATGATCACGTCCAGATTGTTTCTGTTTTAACAAAATATTAAAAATGAATAAATATATTACCAACGCTATTTTAATTTTTTTAGCCGTCTTGTTTCAACTAAATTTTATTAATTTTTTGCCTCCCACTTTAAAATTTATTAATCCGCTCTTAATTATCATTATTATAATAATGATAACTCAGGACCTTAAACAAAGTCTTATTTGGTGTTTAGTAGTTGGTTTTTTTATAGATTTATATTCGTTTTTGAATTTTGGCACTTATATCTTTACCTACATTTTAACTATTATTATTACCTATTATTTGTTTCAAAAATTTATTACCAATAAAACTCTTTACACTTTTTTAGTATTAACATTCTTTTCAAGTTTGATATTTTACACTTTATTGGCTTTTTCTTCTCTATTTGTGCAATATTTTGGCTTTAGTTCTTACAGTTTAAATGTTTCTAAAAATTATTTAATTTTTATATTAATTCAGGGAGTTTCTAATAGTTTGATTGTTGTACTTATTTATATGATTATTAACTTTTTAACTCAAAGACTTAAAGCTAATTTTATATTCAAAGATGCCAAAAAATAATAAACATAAAGATATATTTAAATCTCCTCTTATTAAAGATAGTGCTATTAACCGCGCCTATAAGGCTAATCTAGTAGAAGCTGATATTTTAAATCATCAATCAAATCAATCCTCATTAAAAAATATTCCCCATAAGAAATTAAAAATATTTTATGCCTTAGTGTTTGGGCTTTTTATAGTCGTTTTTTTTCAACTCTTAAATCTTCAGGTTATACAGGGTCAAGAATATCGCGACCGAGCGGAAAACAATCGTATAAAAAATGAAATTTTAAGTTCTCCCAGAGGAATTATTTATGATAGTCAGAACAATATCTTAGTTAAAAATTCCCCAAACTTTACTCTATATTTTACCCCAGCAGATTTAACGAATGATTATTCTAAACAGGAAGAAATGGCCCATAAATTATCGGAAATCATTGATATTAAATCAGAAAAAATATTAGAATTATTCAAACAAGCTGATCCCTTGAGCAGTCAGCCGGTTATTATTAAAGAATATATAGATTATAATAAAGCTTTAAAATTAAAAATATTACTAGAAGAAAACCCCTCCGTAAAGCTAGAAACACAAGCTGTAAGAGATTATCAAAAAGGACCGGCCTTTTCCCATTTATTAGGCTATATGGGTAAGATTACAAAAAAAGAACTTGAAGACAATGATGATTACCGAATTATTGATTATATAGGAAAAATGGGTTTAGAAAAAGAATATGAAAATCAGTTAAAAGGTAAAGATGGTATTCGTCAAGTAGAAAGAGATAATTTTAATAGGATAAAAAATATTATTGCCACCAAAGAAGCTGTGCCCGGTAACAATCTAGTTCTTTCAATAAATAGCAGTCTTCAAGAGACTCTCTACAAAAAATTAGAATCAGAAATAAAAAATCATGAGGCTACGGGTGGAGCTGTAGTGGCTATGAACCCTCAAAATGGAGAGATATTAGCCTTTTTATCCAGTCCAAGTTTTGATAATAATTTATTTTATAAAGGCATAGACGAAAAAACATACCAGGATTTAATTAATAATCCGGATAAACCTTTTATCACTAGAGCTGTTTCTGGAGAATATCCTCCAGGCTCAACTATAAAGCCGGCTATTGCCTCAGCCATTTTAGAAGAGGGGATAGCTAGCCGGTATGACACAATTAACAGTACCGGCGGTATTAAAATTAGCCGCTGGTTTTACCCTGACTGGAAAAGCGGTGGTCACGGTATAACTAATGTGGTTAAAGCTATTGCTCAATCAGTAAATTCTTATTTCTATATTTACGGCGGCGGTTATAATGATATAAAGGGTCTGGGCTTAGAATTAATTAATAAATATCTAAAAATGTTCAACCTTGGTACTCGGCTCGGTATAGATTATCCTAGCGAAAAAAATGGGTTTTTACCTTCTCGTCAGTGGAAAAAGGAAACCAAAGGTGAGAATTGGTATATTGGAGATACTTATCACTTAGCTATTGGTCAGGGTGATATTTTAGTTACTCCTTTGCAGGTAGCTAGTTTTACTGCGACTATTGCTAATCAAGGGACAATATACAAACCCCACTTAGTCAAAAAAATAACAGATGTAAACAATAATACGCTTGATGATATAGAGCCTGATATATTAAAAACTGATTTTATAGAAAAAAAACACTTAAACACTGTAAGAGAGGGGATGAGAGAAGCTGTTTTATCCGGCTCAGCCCGGGCTCTTTCAAGTTTACCTTTTTCTGTTGGCGGTAAAACCGGTACGGCCCAATATGCTCAGAATAAACCGACTCACGCTTGGTTTACCTGCTTTGCTCCCTATGAAAATCCTGAAATTGTTATTACCGTCCTGGTAGAAAACGGCGGTGAAGGCCACGCAGCGGCCTTACCAGTAGCTAAAGCTGGCTTAGAAGAGTATTTGGCTGATAAATAGTTTTATTCCTTTTGTGGAAAATCTACTTGACATAATTTATAAAATCATTAAAATTATTTAATACAGCTATCAAATACCCAAAAAAGCCTTTATGCGCTATTTTTTATTTGGAAATTAAATTAATATTTTATGTCTTCTGAACCAACCTATATTACTAAAGAGGGTTTAAAAAAGTTTAAAAAAGAACTTGATAATCTTAAAAATGTTAAAAGAAAAGAGATAGCTAATAGAATTCAAGAAGCCAAGGAGATGGGAGATTTATCAGAAAACGCCGAATATGCTGAAGCTAAAAATGAGCAATCTTTTGTTGAAGGTCGCATTGTTGAATTAAAAGAAATTTTAAAAAATGCCAGTATTATTGATAAAAAAAATAATAAAGGTGATAGAGTCAACCTTGGCTCGACCATTAAGGTAAAAAATGATGATAAAATTTCAACCTTTATTATTGTTGGCACTAATGAAGTTAATTTAGAAGAAGGTAAAATTTCCCATAAATCTCCTATTGGTCAAGCTTTTCTCGGCTGCAAAAAAGGCGAAACAATAAAAATTGAAGTTCCCAGTGGAGTTAAAGAGTATCAGATTATTTCTATTGAATAGAATTAAAATAGATTTTATAAATAACTAGTTTTTCTATTAAAGACTAGTTTTTTATTTGCTCTCGCGCCATATATTATGTTATAATGTAGACAATAGCTAAATAAATTTTATGAAAAAATCAAAAGATCTGGACCAATACAGATTCCGTTTAGAAAAATTAGAGAAATTAAAAGAAAAAAAAATAAATGCTTTTCCAGCTCAAGCTGAACGTACTCATACCATTAAACAAGCCCTGGCTAAATTTGAGAAACTGGCCAAAAATAATAAAGAAGTGACTATATTGGGAAGACTTAAAAGCTTGCGCCTTCATGGTGGCTCTCTTTTTTGCGATTTAGAAGACGCTTCAGATTCAATACAAATTTATTTGAAAAAAAATAAACTGGGACCGGAAAAGTATAATCTTTTTAAAAATAATTTTGATATCGGTGATTTTATACAAATAACCGGCCTCCTCTTTAAAACTAAAAGGGGCGAAGAAACTGTTTTAGTCCATGATTATAAACTTTTAACCAAAGCTTTAATGCCATTACCTGAAAAGTGGCACGGCTTATCGGACACCGAAGTTCGTTTTCGGCAGAGATATCTTGACCTAATTGCTAACCCAGAAGTAAAAGCTATTTTTGAAAAACGGAGCCTCATAGTACGAGCCATACGCGAATTTTTAGATAGAAGAGGTTTTTTAGAAGTAGAGACCCCGGTCCTTCAGTCAATACCCGGCGGAGCCAATGCCAAACCTTTTAAAACTCACCATAAGGCTCTTGATATAGACTTATATCTTCGTATAGCTCCAGAATTATTTTTAAAACGGCTTATTATCGGCGGTTTTGAAAAAGTTTATGAAATAGCCCGTTGTTTTCGTAATGAAGGTATTGATCATTCTCATAATCCTGAGTTTACCCAGGTTGAATTTTACTGGGCTTACGCTGATTATGAGGATTTAATGCAGTTAACTGAACAAATGATCGGCCATATTTTAGACTCTCTTAAAATCGGCCCGAAAATAAAATACGAAAATAGAACTATAGATTTCAAGGCTCCTTTCAAAAGAATCTCATTTAACCAAGCCTTGAAAAAATATGTGGCTATTGATCTTGATAAAATTAAAAACGATAAGGAACTCATTAAAAAAGCTAAAAATAAGGGCTTAGAAATTGAAAAAAACGAGCAACGCGGCAGTATCATCGATAATTTGTTTAAAAAACTTATACGTCCTAATCTAATTAACCCCACTTTTGTTATTGATTACCCAACGGAAATATCACCTTTGAGTAAGAAAAAGGCCACTCAACCGAATTACACGGAAAGGTTTCAATTAATTGCCGGGGGACAGGAATTAACCAATGCTTTTTCTGAATTAAACGATCCGCTTGATCAAAAGGAAAGATTCATGGCCCAGGAATCTTTAAGAAAAAAAGGTGATCAAGAAGCGCAAAGAATTGATGAAAGTTTTATCGAAGCCTTAACTTATGGTATGCCTCCGACAGCCGGCTTTGGCCTGGGGATAGACCGTTTAACAGCTCTGCTGACAAACCGACACAATATTAAAGAAGTGATACTTTTTCCCACATTAAAACCTAAAAAATGACCCGAGATCAAGCTTTAAAATTAGTCAAAGAAAAAATCAAAACCCCAAATTTAATTAATCACTGCCTGGCTGTGGAAGCAGTGATGAAAGCCTTGGCCAAGACTTTTAATAAAGACGAGGAAAAATGGAGCTTGGCTGGTTTGCTGCATGATATTGACTACGAAGAAACTAAAGATAATCCAAAGAAGCATTCACTTAAGGGAGCCCAAATACTAAAAGAATTAGGAGTTGATGAAGATATAGTTCAGGCCGTCAAAGCTCATAATGAAGTGCATGGTCTGCCTCGAAAAACTAAAATCGATAAAGCTCTTTATTGTGCCGACCCGATAACTGGTCTCATAGTAGCGGCCACTTTAGTTTTACCGGATAAAAAGCTAAAGAGTTTAAAGACTAAATCAGTTTTAAAAAGATTTAAAGAAAAATCTTTTGCTAAAGGAGCTAATCGTCAGGCTATAGCCAGCTGCCAAGAACTTGGTCTTTCTTTAGAAGATTTTGTTAAAATTAGTCTCAAATCCATGCAAAACATCTCTAATAAAATTGGCTTATAAAAAATTATGATAGATATTAAATTAATAAGAGATAATAAAAAAGAAGTTAAACATGGTTTAGAAAAGAGGGGAGTTAAGCCTGGAATAATTGATGAAATTTTTGAGCTAGATAAAAAAATTAGACAGTTTAAACAACGCCTGGATGAACTTCGCTCGGAAATGAATAATAAATCAGGTAAAAATTTATCTGAAGAAGATTTAAAACTCTTGCGCCATAAAAAAGGCACTATCAAAACTCTAGAAAAAGGCTTGCTTGAATATAAAAATGATTTTAAAGAGAAGTTATTATCTCTACCAAACCTACCGGCCAGTGATGTTAAAGTGGGCCGAAATGATACAGAAAATGAAATTTTAGAAACCAAGGGAGAGAAAACAAAATTTGATTTTAAAATTAAAGACTATTTAAGGCTGGCCCAAAAACTTGATTTAATCGATATGGAAAGAGCGGCCAAGGTTTCGGGTTCACGTTTTACTTATCTTAAAGGAGACTTGGTTAAGCTGCAGTACGCTTTATTATCTTTTGGCCTGGATTTTCTCACTAAAAAGGGGTTTTCCCTTATTGTGCCGCCTTTAATGATTAAAGATAAGATTATGAAAGGACTAGGCTATATTGAGGGTTTGGATGAAAAAGATAAATACCATTTTAAAAAAGACGGGCTTTATCTTATCGGCACGGCTGAACAGTCTTTAATTCCTTTACACGCTAATGAAATTTTAGATAAAAAAGAATTACCCCAAAGATACGGCGCCTTTACGCCGGCTTTCCGAAGAGAAGCTGGTTCATATGGTAAAGATACCAAAGGCATTTTAAGACTGCACCAGTTTGATAAACTGGAGATGGTTTCACTGGCTGAAAAAGAAAAAGGCGATCAGGAGCAAATATTTGTTTTTGATTGCGCCCAGGAAATTATGAATAATTTAAAGATTCCTTACCGCCTAGTTAAAATGTGTACTGGCGATTTAGTTTTTCCTTCAGCCAGAACTTTTGATATAGAAACTTGGATGCCCGGGCAAAATAAATACCGGGAAACTCATTCCTGTTCCACTTGTACTGATTTTCAAGCCCGTCGTCTTAATATCCGCTATCGTGACCAAAATAATCAAACCAAATTTGTGCATACTATCAACGGCACCGCTCTGGCTATGGGTCGTATACTAGTGGCCATCATTGAAAATTTTCAGACTTCATCAGGATCAATAAAAGTACCAAAGGTTTTGCAAAAATACTGCCCATTAAAAGAAATTAAATAACTTTTATGTCAAATTCCCAAAATTGGCCCACTTGGGTTGAAATTTCCCGATCAGCTCTTAAACACAATTTAAAGCAATACAATAATATAAAGGCTAAAAACAGTCAAATAGCCCCTGTTTTAAAGTCTAATGCTTATGGCCATGGCTTGATAGAATGTGCTAATTTGCTTAAAAATGAGCCTATTTGGGGCTTTTGTACGGTAAACCTATCCGAATCCCTAATACTTCGTCATTTTGGGTTTAGTGGCCGTTTATTAGTCTTAAGTTTTGTTGATGAAGATTTATCTTTAGGTATTAAAAAAGATATTACCTTTAGTGTCTATAGCCAAAAATTTGCCCGTAAATTAAACAGTCTAGCTCGAAAATTAAATAAAAAAGTTAAAATTCATCTTAAGGTAGAAACTGGTACCGGCCGTCTAGGTCTTTGGCCCGAAGATTTCTATAATATTGTAAAAAAAATTTCCAAAATGAAAAATCTGTCTATTGAAGGAGTTTTTACCCATTTAGCTGACTCAGAAAACGCTAACTGGAATTTTACTAATAAACAAATAAAAAGATTTAATCAAATTTTAGAAAAATTAAAAAAAGAAAATATTAATATCCCTTTAAAACATATGGCTTGTTCGGCCGCAGCTATCGGTCATAGTAAAATTCATTATAATTTAATTCGTCTGGGTCTTTCTCTTTATGGACTTTATCCATCCGAGGCGGTTAAAAAAAGAGTCAAGGATAAATATAATAATTTCTCTTTAAAACCAGTTCTTTCCTGGTACACCAAAATAATTCAGATCAAAAAACTGCCCGCCGGTCACAATATTGGCTATGGCTGTTCCTATAAAACTAAAACAAAAAAGAAAATTGCGGTTTTACCAGTGGGTTATTGGGACGGTTATGATCGACATCTCTCGAACAAAAATTTTGTTCTCATTAAAGGCCAGCGCTGTTCGGTTTTAGGCCGGATTTGTATGAATATGCATATGGTTGATATTACCCCTATAAAAAATATTAGAGTAGGGGAGAGGGTTACCTTAATTGGATGTGACGGTAGTGAAAAAATAACCGTTGAAGAAATGGCGGAAAAGATTGGCACCATTAACTATGAAATTCCCACTCGTATTAATCCCTTAATTCCAAGAATAATATGCCAGTAAAAAAATTAAAAATTGGAATACTTTTTGGTGGACCTTCGCCAGAGCATGAAGTTTCTCTAGTTTCAGCCCAGTCAGTGGTTAAGGCTTTAAATAAAAATAAGTTTACCTCTATACCCATTGGCTTAACTAAGCAGGGCCAGTGGATTATTGGCCAGCCTTTCGAAGATCTTAAAAAAGGCAAGATAAAGAAGAGTCAAATTGTTTTGCCGCCGACAAACTTCAAACACCGCGGTTTGCTTGATGCTCAGTCAGGAAAATTAATCCAGAAAATTGACCTTTTCTTTCCGGTTTTACACGGACCTTTTGGTGAAGACGGTAAAATACAGGGTCTGCTTGATTTATCGGGGATTCCTTATGTAGCTTCCGGAGTATTAGGCTCAAGCTTAGGCATGGATAAAGTAGTGCAAAAACAAATTTATAGAGAAGAGGGCCTAAAAACCCCTAAATTTATCTATTTTAGACATTTTGATTGGCAAAAAAATAAAAAAAACTGGCTCGAAAAAGCCTTTAAAGAGATAGCTTTTCCCTGCTTTGTAAAACCAGCTAATATGGGTTCTTCGGTCGGAATAACTAAGGTAAGTCAAAAAGAAAATTTAAAAAAAGCTATCGAAAAAGCCTTTAAATATGACCATAAAGTATTAGTGGAAAAGAGTATTGAAAAAGCCCGAGAAATTGAAACTGCTATTTTAGGCAACGAAGACCCCAAAGTTTCTTATCCCGGAGAAATTATAGCTTCCGGAGAATTTTATGATTATGATGCTAAATATGTCGACGGCCAATCAAAAACTTTAACTGGTATAGAAATACCTAAAAAAGTGGTTAATGAATTAAAGATTTTGGCTAAAAAAGCTTTTATTTCTCTTAATGGCTATGGTATGGCCCGGGCTGATTTTCTGGTTAAGGATAAAGAGGTTTATATTAATGAAATAAATACCATACCGGGCTTCACTGCTATTTCTATGTATCCTAAACTTTGGCAGCACGAAGGTATTTCTTATTCAAAATTAATCGAAGAATTAATATCTTTGGCCATCAAAAGACACAAAAAAGATCAAAAACTAAAATTATCTTATCAGCCAAAAAATGACTGGTATAAATAAGCTATGCGCTTAAATCCATTCCGCAAAAGGCGTCGT
Source organism: Patescibacteria group bacterium (assembly GCA_034520665.1). Taxonomy (NCBI): domain Bacteria; species Patescibacteria group bacterium. The sequence continues at coordinate 395,750 of JAXHNJ010000001.1, read as the reverse complement.
GTTAAACCCTTAAATAAACCAAAAAAAGAATATAAGAATCCTTTTTTTTCCAAAGAAAATTTTTTGGATATTTTTATAAGAAAAATAAAAGTTCATTATGGATTTTTTATTCTTATTTTTTTTGCTTTGGGCTATTTAATATTTTTCTCAGAAGTTTTTCAAATCCAATTTATTAAGGTTCATGGAGCCCAAAAAACCAAAGCCGGGTCTATTGAGCAAATGGTAAAACAAGAGCTGGCTAAGGACCGTTTTTTGGTTTTCTCACAAAAAAACTTCTTTATGTTTAATGATGAAAAGGCCGAAAGACTTTTAAAAGAACAAATTCAAAAAGAAACTGGCCTGGATCAATTTACCTTAAAAAAGAAATTTCCTCGCACTGTTAAAATTACCTTAAAAGAAATTATTCCCTCAATAACCTGGCAGCGTAAAGATAATTATTTTTATATAAACCGCGAGGGGGTAGTAGCCCAGGATGTCAAAAAAGAAAAAATTAATCCCGCCTTTCCTTTAATTTATGATGTTAATGAGTTTTATATTAGTCCCGGAGACAAAGTTATAAATAACGATATCCTCAGTCATTTAGAAAAAATTAAAAAGTCATTAAACACAATTGGTCTTGAAATTGAGCGCTTTGAAACCCCGGTTATGACTTGCCCTCTAATACCGCAAAATGAAACCAATACCAATAACAATACTAATTCTGATAGCCAGACTAATAATAACACTAATAATTCTAAGCTAAATTTAAATCTAAATAAAAATACTAATTCAATTTACAGTCAAGATTGTCTAGAACAAGAAAAATTAAAAAAGACCAACTATATCAATGTACTAACCACAAAAGAATATCTTATTTACTTTGACGTATCCGAGGATATTAACAGCCAAATAAATTTACTTAATACGGTTTTAAAAACTGAGTTAAAAGGTCAGGAGGAAAATTTAAAATATATTGATCTTAGATTTGGCAGAAGAATATATTACCAATGAACTATTTTATACTGACAATTTTTATATTTACTTATCTTTTTCTTATTTTTGGTAAAATAAATAAACTTCTGGTGGTTGGCCTGGCCACAGCTTTACTTATATTAAGCGGCACTATTAGCCCTGGACAAGCCTTTAGTTTTGTTAATTGGAATGTGATGGCTATCTTTGTTGGCATGCTAGTTTTAGCTGATCTATTTATAGACTCAAGAGTACCCGCTTTTTTAGCCCGTACTCTGGCCAATAAAGCCAAAACTACCGCTATGGCCTTTATACTTATTTGTGCTTTAACCAGTTTTATTTCGGCTTTTGTTGAAAATGTAGCCACTGTATTAATTATCGCTCCTTTAGCTATTTCTTTAGCCAGACACTTAAGAATTAAGGTAGCCCCCTTTTTAATTGGTATTGCGGTTTGTTCCAATCTGCAAGGAACAGCCACTTTAGTCGGTGATCCACCGAGTATGATTCTGGCCGGTTTTTCTAAAATGACTTTTAATGACTTTTTCTGGTTTAAAGGTTCTCCCGGGATATTTTTTGCTGTTCAGGCCGGGGCCATTATCTCTATATTTGTTTTGTATCTAATCTTTCGCCGCCATACGCGGGGAGTGGGGGAACTTTATAAGGTGAATGTTAAGTCTTGGACTCCCACTATTTTAATAATTTTATTAATTATTTCCTTAGCTCTAGCCTCAATTTATGGCTCACAATTCCATTATTTAGCCGGTATTATTACTTTAGCTTACGCTTTAATCGGTTTGATCTGGTTATTAATAAAAGAGGATATTCATACCTTGCCCGGGCTGTTGAAACCATTGGATTGGAACACTTCGGTATTTTTGTTCTGTATTTTTATAATAGTTGGTTCGTTGGAGTCTGGTGGTATAATTGAGGCCTTAACTAGTACTATGAAATCCCTAACCGCTGGCAATGTATTTTTAACCTACTCTATAATTCTCTGGTTTTCAGTTATTATCAGCGCTGTTATTGATAATGTTCCCTATATACTAATAATGCTACCCGTAACCGCCGGTTTAGCGGTTCATTTGGGGGTTAGTCCTTATTTATTTTATTTTTCACTCTTGCTTGGAGCTTCAGTGGGTGGTAATATTACTCCCATAGGAGCGTCGGCTAATATTGTTTCGGTTGGTATTGCCAAGAAAAAAGCTGGTGAAGATATCAGTTTTTGGCAATTTTTCAAAATCGGACTACCTTTTACTTTATCAGCTGTAACTGTCTCATGGTTAATTGGTTGGTTTTTCTGGCAGAATTTAGTATAATTAAGGACCACAGACATTAGACACTCGACAAATTTTCCAACTAATCCCTAATTAAAATTAACTAATCACTAATTAACCAAATCCATGTATACTAAAAAAGTTCTTGACCATTTTCAAAATCCGCGTAACTTAGGTCAAATGAAAAAACCGGATGGCGTCGGAGAGGTCGGTAATCCCACCTGCGGGGATATCATGAAAATTTATATTAAGGTTAAAGATAATAAAATTAAAGATATTAAGTTTGAAACTCTTGGCTGCGGGGCCGCGATTGCTACTTCTTCTATGATTACTGAATTAGCTAAAGGTAAAACTCTTGAACAAGCTAGTAAAATTACCCGCGAAGATATTGCTGACCAACTTGGTGGCTTGCCAACAATAAAAATGCATTGTTCAAACCTAGCGGCTGACGCCTTGAAAAAAGCGATTGAGGATTACGAAAAGAAAAAGAAATAAATTATTTAATTATAATAAAATTTCATTACTTTAAAGAGAAGGTAAATCATAAACTCAAACAATTCTTTTAATGCTAATATTAGTATATACCAGTAAATATTCTTGATTTTTTGTGTGTTTAGATATTAAAGAAAAAGCTAAAGCTTGGTATGCTTTAGCTTGTATTAAACATTTAGAGTAACTGATTAATGAACGGGAGATTTTCTGTAGATACAGTGATAAGATGTCGTTTATTACCATCATAGTAGCAATGAGGAACTGTTTGTATTTTTGTAGCTTTGATTCGCTTCGCTAATCGAAGCACACTACGACGCACAGTAGTAAAGTAGGCTTCAGTAAAGCCTAGTTCGATGAATCGAAGCGCCATGGCTTTAACAAGATGAAGAGAACATTTATCTAACAAGGGTACAGTCGGCAATACCGTCAGTGCAGTAAACCAGGCTTCCTGATACGAGATAATACCGATTAACACGCCAACAACTGTTTTATTATGACGAGCCAAAATGATTGTATCTCTCTGCCATCGCGCTAAACGACCGAGAGTATAACGATTATGTCCCTCCGGAAAACCAAATTGGTAACAAGTTACCATATTCTCGAAATACTTCGGCTGAAAATCAATAATATCGATCATGTTTTTCCTCCTTATTTTATGAAGAACGATGATATTATCATATCAAAAGCGATTTTCATAGTCAATATATATTTCTGTTCAAACTTGGACGCTGACACCTTATTAAAAGCTATCCAAAATTACGAAAATAAAAATAAGTAATTTTAATCTATGATTAAAAGAAAAAAAATTGGTTTGGCCTTGGGTTCCGGCGGATTTCGCGGTCTAGCTCATATTGGTGTTATTAAAGTTTTAGAAAAAAATAATATACCTATCGATTATATAGCTGGTTCCTCCATTGGTGCTTTAATCGGGGCTTTTTATGCTTCTTGCTTAGATATTAAAAAAGTGGAAAAGACAATACTAGAAGCGGACTGGAAAACCGGATTATCAATTTTAGATTTTGGCAAAAAAGGCGGTTTAATTAAAGGTAAAAAATTAGAAAAATTTATAAATAATTTTCTCACCGTCAATAGTTTCAAAGAACTCAAGATTCCGCTGGCGGTGATTACCACGGATATAAATAAGTGTCAGAAGGTCATTTTAAATGCTGGTAATTTAATCAAAGCCATCCGAGCTAGCTTTTCGGCCCCTTTAATTTTTGATCCCATCTATTATCAAAAAAGACTTTTAGCTGATGGCGGCTTAGTTGATCCAGTACCGGATAACGAGGTTAAAAATATGGGGGCTGATATAATCCTGGCTGTTAATATTGAAAACGGCTATTTTCCCCATAAACTTAATTTTCATAAGAATATTTCTATGATTAAGCTAGCTATGCGCTCCTATAATATTGTTGCTTCCAGTTTAGCTAAACTATCTATGGACCAAGCTGATATTATTATTGAGCCGAAAGTTGGCGGTGACCGGATAGTCGGTTTAGAAAAATTCTTTGCTCAGAAAAATACTAAAAAGCTGATCAAACGGGGTGAAGAGGCAGCCGCTGCTGAAATAAATGAGATTAAGAAAATATTATAAATATTTTAGAGGACTAATTGAGACTCGTAGCGGAGATAAACCTTTTGTTAACGCCTAAAAAAATAATTATCACTATAATTAAACGTTTAATTCGTTTTATAAAAATTTCTCATATATTTTGCGACACTAAAACTAACTATCAATATTAATAAATAATAGGTTAGTCACTATATTCTTTAAATAGTTAATTACTTTAAACTTAAAATTTTTTTATAACCAAGAGGGGAATGGTATATTAAAAAGAGATTAAAATCTTGTTTGGTTCAATTAGTATAAATATCGGATAAATAAGCGGCGATTTAAGGGCCTTAAAATAACTCCGGATAGATATAAGTATCTAATTATTTTAAAATTTGATAGAGTTATAAATAATATTCATAATAATACATAAATTTTTTATAAAAGCCATAAAATGATTAAATAAAATTATTTAAGAGCAGAAGAGTAGAATTGATATAAAAATATTAAATAGACCTATTATAGGTGTAATTAATAAAAAAGTCCCCTTGACAGCTAAAAGAGGCTGTATTACAATAATAATATAACTGGGTATAATATCCCTTACACTCAATAAAATATGACTAAATCTAATAAAACCAAAAACAGCCCTTCTCTGCCGTATTTTGATGATTACCTGCTTATGTTGCAGACAAATAACTATTCCGACAAAACTATTTACAATTACGAGAGAGATTTAAAAGTTTTTGAAGATTATTTAAAAGATAATCATTTAAAGTTTAAAAATCTGAAAAGAAAAGATATTGAACAATATAAAGCCTACCTCACTTCAATCGATCGACAGACGGCTGAACATGATCAAGGGCAAAAGAAACTTGGTTCATACTCAATAAACCGGATGCTTTCTTCTTTGCGTTCTTATCTAAAATATATTATTGATAATGAATACCACTCCCCTATTTCGCCGGAGATGGTTAAGTTAACTAAAACTGAAAAAAAACATCCCCGAGTAGCTGAGCTGGAAGACCTTATTAAACTTATCAAAGCCCCGACAAATTTTGAAAAAAATAAAAAAGTAGCTCGGCGCAACCGGGCCATGCTGGAGGTTATGTTTTCCACCGGCCTGCGTATCTCGGAACTGGTTAATTTAAACCGCGATCAAATTGACAAAACCGGCAAGATATTTGTTATGGGTAAAGGCAAAAAAGAAAGATTTGTTTATCTAACCCCGCGGGCCCAGGATCATTTAAATAAATACTTAGATATCCGCACCGATGATTCACCGGCTCTTTTTATTCCTTACCGCGGTCAAAGGGCCTCAAAACACGAAAAAAGAATTTCTATTAACTATCTTCAAGATAAAATAAAACATTACCGCGAAAGACTAAAAATTAATGTACCGACTTCGGCTCATTCTTTGCGCCATGGCTTTGCTACTTATTTAGCCGAGCAAGGGGCTAATCCGGCCGCTATACAAATATTACTCGGCCATGAGTCATTAGACACCACCACAAGGTATGTTCATGCGTCTGACCGCTACGCCGAGAAAACAATGAAGAAGTTTCATCCTTTGAAGAATAAGTAAATATACCTAATCTAAATAAAAATAGGCCCAAAAAACCTGTTAGTTTAAAATGTTTATTTTACAATAGTTATAAGAATTTACGCGAATTAGTTTGGATGCTGGTTAAAAGAAGGAAATTTTGCATTTCCTGTTTTGTACAGCAACCTTACTCTTCGATTTTTATCAACATCTTTCATAAAATCTTTGAATTCATTACATACGATATTTGTTTTGTTAAATACTATAAGAAATACAAATAATTCATTAGAACTTCCATGTCGACTGAATATTTCTATTAGTCTAATAACTTTTAGGTAATCCTTTTGTAATTCGTGAATTGTTTTAGGTGTAATACCTTTTTTGTTACGAATGAACTTTAATTCAAATACGATTGCATTTCCCCAAAACGAACATTGTTTACTTGGCAATTTTACCCCAGGCCTTCCCTTATAATGCAAAATACTTAGGTTTTTTGGTTCTAATATAGTTATATCTGGAATAATATTTAATTTATCGTTTTCATCATACCAGGATAATTCTGTATGGACAGGATTTGAAAAAATGTCCCTGTCTTCCGTTTGTGTAAATTTGTTTAGTATAGAAATTTTTACTAATTCTGAATATATCGCACACTTTAAATCGCTTTCGGTCAAGATATAACCCTTATTCTCTTGAAATCTGACACATAACTTATCTATTTTATTATCTATCTTTCTCAATAATATGTCCATTGTATTATTTTTGTGATTTTATTAAATCTTTTAGTTCTTTCTTAGTTTCAATAAATCTATTTATCTCATTATTCAAATCTTCTAAAGTTGGCTTTTTATATGAATATTTATCACTATGTAAGTGGCCTTCCATAAATCGGCAGCATTTAGCAAAACTATCAAGTATTTTATCTCTTATTTTAACATTAAATATAACCTTTTCTAAATTACCCATTTTTATTCTATCACTAAATCTTTCTACAACTCCTCCAAACAGTTCAAAAATAACAAGAGCTTCATACGAAGTTCTCAATGAAGTAAAGCCGTTTTTTATATCAACTTCTCTATCTTGTGGATTGGAATTTTTAGCTTTCTTATAATAAATTTGTGCTTTTGTGGGTTTTTTATATTTTTTTTCTAGTGCCGGTGAACAATCTATTGAAATTTTTCCTGCCTCACCATCTAATTGCTCAATCCAATGACATGATCGTTTTACTGCTTCATCAGCACAACCACTAATAAGTGCATGTAGAAAAACTAAATCGTGAGTAAAAATAATAACCTGTCTTTCTTTAGATTCAGCGGCCAGTCTTTTAGCAATATTTTCTTTTCTCTCGTCGTCTAAAGATGTAACTGGATCATCAAAAATAATGCCTTTATTTACACCGGATAATCTAATCTCTGAAATAAAATCCGCTAATGATATTACCTTCTGTTCTCCTTCACTTAAAATACCAGAAGGACAATATTTTTTGATTTTTAATTCACGAAATGAAGTTCCAGATGAACCGGTATACTTAATTTCAACCCCAAAATTACCTCTCAATCTTTTGCATTCTTTTTTAAAGGATTTGATATAAGCACCACTAAAATATATTACAGATAATCTTTTCTCCTCCTTTGTACTTTTAGATTTTATTGATGACAATTTACTTTTTTTTCTCTCAGCAGCTTTTGCCCACTTTAGTTTATTGATATATTTTTTTATACTTGGTTCGTGTTGTGATAATTTTTCTTTGTGTTTCAAATAATCAATTTTCTTATTTATTTCTTTTATTTCTTTTTTTGGTTCTTTATTTTCAAGTTTCTTTATCCTACTTTTTAATTCAGTTACAATTATATCTAAATCTGTAACATCTATTTTCAGTTCTTTTTTAGCAGAATAAGATTTTGTTTTTAAATCGGCAGTTATACTTTTGACTAATTTTTTTTGAGAATTAATTGTTTTTTTCAATTCGGTTAGGATAGTTGGTTTATTTTCAGATAACCATATAGTTAAAATATCGTTTGAATTAAATAAATCTAAATTTAATTCTTTATATATTTCTTTCAGCTTATCAATTTGCTTAAGTGCATCTTGTTCTTCTACTTCAGCTTGACTCTTGATAAAAATTCTGTACCTATTAATTAAATCTATTGCTTCCTCAGACAGAGTTTGTTGACAAAGAATACACTTATCATCTTCTTTGGGATATTTAGAATACTGAATTTTAGCAAACTTATCAGCAGCTTGAATAAAATTTTTCCATTCTTTACTACCAATATTCTTTATTGAGTCAGATTTAAAATTATCCAATCCTTCTTTCTTAGTAAGGTTATGCTTTTTAGCATAGTTTTTAATAGCTTCCTTTACTTCGAGAATTTTTGACTCATTCAAGAGTTTGTTTACATCGTTTATTAATAACTTTAAATTAGCAATAAGACCTTTAATTCTGTCCAATTCATCTATTTCCTTAACTTTTTTGAGAGTTAGTAACTTAATCTTCTCCTCTTCTAGTGTTTTTATTGCTTCTTTGTCAATTTCTGTAAACGGTAAATGTTTATCTAAATCTTTAATCTTAGTTTTGTCTGAAATATTAGTTATTAAATTATTAATATCGGATTCACCATCAAATAAACCCAGATAGTCTTTAGATCGTTGTTTTTCAACTATATCAAAATCCAATTTTGTTTTTATCTTTTCGATAGCATCATTCAATTTGCCAAAAAATTCTAGACTCTTTGGCCTAAATTCAAATTTATTTCTCTCATCGAGATGAATTTTGACGCTATTATTATCGAAAACAGCAAATTGACGAAATTCTGGCTTATCAGCATCATCAGGATATTTCAATTCATATATATCGTCTTCTGATTCAAAAGCAAATTTGGCAGTAATATTCTTATGTTTGCCTACCACATTAATATTAGGAATGATATCTTCTTCGCTTCTAGAAAAAAATGTTTTTTTTAATAATCTACCATACCCTGTTTTACCAGAACCTGTTTTACCATATATGATCGTTATATTTGGTCCGCACTTAATTAATTGTTCCTCTGCTAATATATTTACTCCTTCAACATTTTTTATTTTTTTCAACACAAGATTCTTTTTATAACCAGATTCATGGGCACTTATAGGGTCTACAACTATATTTGGTCTAGTACTTTTTTCTTTAAGACCTTCATCTTCAAGAAAATAATTATAAGCAGCATCCAAAATATCATCGTTGATTATATAGGCATTTGAGATGTTTTTTGCTAAATATTTTGCCCAATATGGCAGAGTATTCGAAAATACTGAAATGTTATCTTCTAGTTTTTTTTTCTTAATTTTTGCCATTATTTGTACATGAAATTACCTTATTCAATTTTCAATTATTTATGCCAGTCTTAATTTCATTTTATAATATTTAGAATCTTCTCTCCCCTACCATACCCCCAATCCAAAATTTATTCTACTAAATCATTAGTTAATGATTCATAAATTGTTTCATCGTCAATTATAAGCTTTTCAAGTTCCCAGTTATTTTGATCTGCGTCATCTCCTTCTAAATATTTAAGAGTGGCAACCCAATCACTCCGAATCATAACCCCAAAACTATTTTCTGCATCAACATGTGATGTTACCTGGTATCGATTTTCTCCAAGAGATGTACTTACAAAATCTAAGATTGGAAAATCAGCACTCGAAGGAGACTTAAGAGAATCCCTCACAAAACCCTTGGCAATAACAAATGCCATTGAATCCGATGTGGTTGTAGTTGTGGTGGATGTACTATTATTTTGATCATTGTCTCCACTACATGAAACAAATCCCACAATTACTAAAATTATAATAATTACCAAACAGCCTATTGCGCTGCTACTCTTCTTCTTTTTTTCATGTTTTTTTCTCTGTTCAGAGCGATATTTCTCTTCTTCAGAAATTTTTTGTTTTTCTTCAGGTGATAAAGTCATATGATTTTTTAATTATTACTCCACCCCTCCACCTCATCCAAAATCTGATCAAAACTAACTGAAAGGTAATGGAGGCTTAAGTCTCCCCTACCCTTAAATCTACCTCCCAGCTCCAAAGTTGGCAAGGGCTAATTTACTCGTTCTCCTGAGACATTTTAGCCAATTCTTTGTCCAGTTTAACCGCATTTTCACTGACCGCAAAAGCCATTTCGTTAATACCGACCAGTTTTAGCCCACTTAGCTTTCTTAGTCGTGACAGAGCCACATAACCCATTCCAGGCGTAAAAGAGGCGCTCAGGTCTATCTCAGCGAGATCTAAGGTCATTCCCTGGCACTTATGGACAGTTATGGCCCAGGCCAGACGCAGGGGGATTTGGTGAATACTGGCTAATTCTTTATTATCTTCTTCCACAATCCAACGAGTCGGTTTGGCTAGTACCCTCTTACCATGAAGCGTTTTTACGACCGGAAAACCTTCATTAAAACTGATCACCTGCCCAAGCGTGCCATTAACATAACCTTTATCTAGATTATTTTTTACAAACATAACTATCGCCCCCTTTTTTAAAATAAGGTATTCCGGAGAGAGACAATTCTTTTTTAAAGTTTTAATTAATTTAGCCTGTCCTTTTTCTTTCATTTCATAACCATAGGCTTTTTTCTTAATCTTTTTAAGCTCATTATTATTTTGAGTATCAACGTCAAAGTTATGAGTGTATAGTTTAGTCGCGGTTAGTTTGTTTGTAATTTTTTTATTAAGACGAGTAAGAACAATATCTTTGGTTGATTTTGAAATATTGTTTGAACGCATATCATTCAAAAACTTAAGATATTTTTTGTCAGCTTGCCGGTGTTGCTCGGTTAGATAACAAACTTTAAGATTCATATTATTCCAGATGACAGCCTCATTAACGAAACTCCCCTCCCCTCGGCTGACACTAATCGGAGGAAGTTGAAAAAAATCACCACTCAGGACAATTTGAATCCCGCCGAAAGGTTTTAAGCTTTGTTTGATCGCTTTACAAATATGGTCAATAATATCTAAGTGATAATCATTAAGCATTGAAATTTCGTCAATAATAAGAGTTTTGGTTTGCCTAATATTTTTTCTTATTTTTTTATTTCTAATAATTTTTTTTATCACTTTATCGGGAAAACTATGATTAATACCCAGGCCCGCCCAAGAGTGAATTGTTCGGCCATTAATATGGGTGGCCGCGATACCGGTTGAAGCGGTAATAGCCCCGCTAATTTCTTTTTTCCTTAAGTGTCTAATAAACTTGTTCAAAACAAAAGTTTTCCCACTTCCGGCGGCGCCGGTCAGAAGAACATTATGTCCTTTTTTTAAAATCTCTAAAGCTCTCTTTTGTTTCAAAATATTTAAATTATTTTTTTATTATTTATTAAATTTACCTTTAATTATCACATTAAGCAAGGATTATATAAAAAAACGTAAGGTGTCAAACCTCCGTTAAGAAAAGATCAAATTGATTGATAAAAATGCAATTATTTTATATTATGGTCGGAAGGTCTATTTTGACCGGTTTTAACCCTCAAACCACTAGGGCGAAGCGGGAAAGGCAGTTGTGCCATCTTCAAGGCAAATAGCAAGATAACAGATATTATTACGACTAATAGCCCCGGCCTTTTTTAGGTCAAGCTCGTCGCCATACTGGAAAAAGTTTCTTTCAAGATCTCTAAACCCAACAACTAAAACCTGACCCGCCGCTACGCCCAAAACCTATTAGCCTTAAATAAAAAAAAGCAGGCCGTGGGAATTTGGCCTGCCGATCGGAACTATAGCAAATGGTAGATTGTTATAGCCCCCATTAGAACTATTAGAGTCAACCAGAGCGGAAAAAATGTTTTACTTGCGTAATTATTAAGCTCAGCTCGTATTTTATAATTAAAATTACTTCTTCTAAATAATACATGGTAGATAAACCATAAAATATAAAATAGAATAGCCAAGACATTTAGAAAGTTTATAACCGACAAATGTTCTGGTATTTTTTTGGTGATACACAAATAGCCAAGAATTTGAAAAGCAAAAGCTAAAGCAAACAGAGCTGTTTGTCGGTCTCTAAATTCACCTTTTACTCTTATTATCCCTCTGTAAAGACTGCTCATAATACCAATTGATATAGCCAAGTAGACCCACCACAAATTATAAAGAGTTTCCAATTTGGTCCTCCTTTTTAAAAAACAATTTACAAGGAACAATAGTCTTTCTTTTTATCATAATTATTATTTTTGGTCAAGAATTTCTCGCCGGATAAATCCGGCGCCAGGTTGTTTGCCTCGTTTGGTTTTTTCATTCTAAATCTAACAACCAAAAACCTGACCCGCCGCTACGACTAAAACCTATTAGCCTTAAATAAAAAAAAGCAGGCTAATTATCTTTTACCTGCTTTATTAAATGTTCTTTTTTTCAGCCAATAACTAAGAGAACAGCGAGGCCTATTATTGTGAGATACAAACATAAATTTTGGGTCTTTGGACTAATTCTCCTATTCACTTCTTTATGAACCTTCACATCTATGAATAATTTAAGATAATTTATAAGTAGATATAAATAACCAGCTATAGCCAGTAATATGAACGCCGAATAAATTCTTCTCATAAGAAACTCACTAATAGTAACAACAGACAAAAAACTTATGATGCCAAATATTTCTATAATGAATCCGATTATAAGAGCTATAAAAAATTTGAGATTATACGTAATTCCTGATTCATCATAAATAAATATAATAATACCCGCGGCCAAGAGAAAGTGGACCCACCATAAATTATAAAGAGCTGCCATTTCAATCCTCCTTTTTTAAAAAACAAATTTACAAGGTACAATAGTCTTTCTTTTTATCATAACTAACGGTTTTCGTCAATATCAAAAAATATAATTTTAAAAAAATATATTAGTATATTTTTAAATAAGGATTTCTTCACTCTGCCTGCCCCGAGCTGCTAGTTTGGTTACTAGGCTGAGTCAATGGGTTTTATTCTAAGCCTAAACCTTTTAACCTTACCAGCTGCTATAACCATAACCTATTAGCATTAAAACAAAAAAAGAAGCTTTTAAAAGCCACCTAAAGTAATCCTAATAAATACCTCTTTTTTTTATTACAAAAAAAATTAGAATATACTTAACCCAAACTTAAGTGGTATTTCTTTAATGCTTTTTTTATGGCTTTATAATCCGGGAAAACCGTTTCTACTAAATGCCAAAATTTAAGAGAGTGATTAAATTCTTTGAGATGACAGAGTTCGTGGTAAATAATATAATCTAAGTATCGTGGGGGCAAAAATATAATTTTATAATTAAAACTCAAGTTCCCTTTTTTGGAGCAACTCCCCCACCGGGTTTTTTGGTTTCTAATGGTAATTTTTTGATAATTAAAATTATATAATTTATCAAAATAATCAACCCGAATACCAACCAGTTTGTGGGCCCGATCTTTATGCCTTAAATAATCTTTTTTAGTGTAACGACAAATTGTGTTTCCCTTGAATTGTTTAACCAATTCTTTTTTTGAAATAACCCAATCACTTTTTTCTTTGATAAACTTTTCCGCCTTTTTTTCTTTAAATCTATGAGGTATAACTATCACCACCGAACCATCAAGCTTAACAGATAACCTCATTTTTTTGGCTCTCTTACTTTTTTTGAGTGTGTAGGCTATTTTTTTATTATTTGAACAAATTATTTCTGGCATATTTAATTACTAGTCTTATTAAAGACTATTTAGTTAATACTCCCTAATTTTAAGCCACTTAGCTTTTTGAATCAAGAAAGACCATCATAACACATTCCAGGATCTAAACCAAAACCTTACCAGCTGCTATAACCATAACCAATTAGCAAAACAAAGGGTTTTGGGCTGAGCCGCTAGTTTGGTTATTAGGCTGAGTCAATGGTTTTATATTCCAAGCCCAACCACCCAAACCTTACTAGCCGCCACACCAAAACCTAATAGCATCAAATAAAAAAAAGGAGCCCGTCGTCAGGTGACGAGGGCTCGGGTATGGGTAAGAAAGGGCGATTTATAAGGAGTGGTACAACTTTTAAGATATGTGATTAGAGAATACTGACATAAGGTCAGTGGTACCGGATAGACTCCTTATAATGTGAAGTTATTAATATCATATCAGAGCCTAAATTTTTGTCAAGAATAACTTATCCACATGGCTTTTTATTCTAAACCTAACCACCAAAACCTGACCCGCCGCCACACCTAAAACCTATTAGCAAAACAAAGGGTTTTGGAATGTTTTGTCTTCTGATTATAATTTATTTTTTTCGCAGTCCTTATTTGACAACTCTTTTTTTGGCTTAGTTCTTTTAAAAAATATATTATAGCATAATAGCCATAAACCAATAAATAGAACGACTAAAAGATGTATAGAATTAATTTCTAGAAACTGTTCTGGTATTTTTTTTATGATACTTAAATAGCCGAAAATCTGAAACATAATTGCCAAAGCTATAAGTAATGGCTGATTTTTTCTAATTTCACCATTTACTTTTATAACCCCTTTGAAAAGACTAAAAGTAATACCCAAGGATATAGCCAGATATACCCACCACAAATTATAAAGAGTTTCCAATTTGGTCCTCCTTTTTAAAAAACAAATTGCAAGGTACAAGTTTCAATAGTCTTTCTTTTTATCATAATTATCATTTTTGGTCAAGAATGTCTCGCCGGATAAATCCGGCGCCAGGTAGGTTGAAATTATTATAGTCTCGCACCATTTAGGCTGAGGTTGCCATAGGCAAATGAATGGAGAGATTATTATATTAGATTTTATAAACAAAAATTTCCAAGACCCAAACCAAAACCTTACACCTGTCCGCCTTTGGCGGAAGCCGCTATAACCATAACCAATTAGCATTAAAACAAAAGGGTTTTGGGCCGAGCTGCTAGTTTGGTTATTAGGCTGAGTCAATGGGTTTTATTCTAAGCCTAACAACCAACCACCTGACTCGCCGCCACACCTAAAACCTATTAGCCTTAAAATAAATAGAGCCCGAGTTGGGCCCTATTTTTTGCATATTTTGGCTAAAATAGCTTGTAATTATATTAAAACAAATAACCGGCTGGGTCAACAGGAACTGGGATACCATTAGTATTAACCTGGCGCACTTCAAAATGCAAGTGGGCTCCGGTAGAAAACGAGCCAGCTCCGGCCGTGCCGGGCAATCCCCCGGTTCTACCGATCACTTGTCCTTTAGTGACAAAGTCTCCTTCAGTAACTAAAACCTGACTGAGATGGCCGTAAACAGTAGATATTTCGTCATTGTGAATAATATTTATATAGTTATAAGCCGGGCGTTTATGGCCATAGGAATCCACTTTCCAGTCCAGTTTCCTAGCAATAGCTACATAACCGTCACCAGCCGCGTAAACATTTGAACCTTGGCTTACCCCAATATCCATACCAGCATGTGGTCCCAGCCATTTTTCATAAGGATAACCAGCGCCATGAAAGCCGCAGGTAATTCGTCTGGAGTCAGTTGGCCAAGCTAAAATGCCGGAAAATTCACCATAATACTCTTCCCCATTTTCTTTAGCCAGTTTAGCTCGAGCTCTTTTTTCCAGAGAGGAAATTTCTGTCTGGGTCTGTTGGGCTTCTTCTTTCAATTCTTCTAAAAGTGCTTCGTATTCAGCCTCAGTACTCATTGTTTCATCTAGTAAAATTTCTTGATAATCCATTTGCTGGGAAAGATCAGACTTTTCATTTTGTAAACCAGCCTTATAATCATCCAGTTCATTTCTTTTACCGCTTAAATTTTCTTCCTGAATCTTAAGGTCATGCTTGAGCTCCTTAAATTTGTAAAGCTCTTCTTTAATATTGCTCTGGATAGAATCAAGATATTTAACTTCATTATAAAATTCAGAAAAGTTTTTATTTAAAAGGGCTATTTCCAAATAGCTTTTTTTGTCGTTTTTAAAAATCTGCCTGATTAAAGCAGAGATCTGGTCTTTTTGGCTGTTTATTTTTTCATCTTTTTCCTTAATCTCTGAGCGAATCTGTTCCATCTCTAACTTTATTTTTTCAATTTCAGTTTCCTTTTTTGAAATTTCCAAGCTTGTCAGTTCAATCTGATTATCTAAAACATTAACTTCTTTTTTTAAGGAAGTCGCTTCTTGTTGTTTTTCTTTAACATTTTGCTGATAAATTTCTTTTTGCTGATTGATCTCAGAAATACGCTCTCTTTTTTCAAATATTTCCTGACTAACTTCATCAATGTATTCCTGAGTTTCTTCACTAATTTCTTCACTCTCTTCCAGCTCGTTTAAAGAAGAAACCAAGTCCTTAGAATTAATATTTAAAGCTCTAACACTGGGTATAAACAAAAAAGCAGCTAATATTATAAGAGCTACTACCCCTAATTTATGGTTAGTTTTTGTTTTAGCAAATTTTTGTTTTTGTCTCATTTTGCTAATTTTAGCCAATTTTATACGCACTTATAATTATAGCAAATTTTTGCTTTTTTGACAAATAACTTTACTTATAAAATAACAAATCAAAACCTAGAGAATATTCAGCTTATCCATAGCCATATCTATTTTTTTTAAAACCAATTCCTTACCCAAAAGCTCAGACATATCAAAAACATCTGGCGAGGCTCTTTTGCCGGACAAAGCCACCCGAAAAGGCCAAAGCAATTCACCAGTATTAAGATTATTTTCTTTTATATAATTTAAAAATAAATCTCTTAAATAATCGGCTTTAAAATCTTTTTCGGAGAGATCTTTTAATTTACTTTCTACCAGTTTAAGATTTTTTATAGCTTGGGTTTTATTTGATTTTCTGGGAATTAAAATCTCCGGCAAATAATCTTTTGGCTCAAACACAAAATCACAAAGCTTATTTATTTCTTTGAGAGTATTAATTCTATCGGCTGACATTTCCCAAAGTTTGACCAAGTCAATATTTTTTTCATTAGCTATTTGTTTAAACTCTTTTTTTAAAAAGGGCTCCCCTACTCTTTTTAATTCTTGCGGATCCATCTGTCTGATATAATAACCGTTTAGCCAGTTAAGTTTATCCAGATTAAAAATAGCGCCGGACTTATTAACTCCATTCAGGGAAAAGGCTTCAATTAATTCTGATCTTGAGAAAAATTCTTTTTCGGTCTTTGGGTTCCAACCTAAAAAAGCTAGAAAATTAAGAATAGCCGCTGGTAAATATCCGTCTTCTTTATATTGTAAAATAGAAACACTGCCATGGCGCTTGGATAGTTTCTTATTATCCCGACCCAAGATCAAAGGCAAGTGGGCAAACCAGGGCGGTTCAAAACCTAAAGCCTGGTATAAAAGAATGTGTTTAGGCGTTGAGGGCAGCCATTCCTCAGCCCGGATGACATGAGTAATACCCATGTCATGATCATCAATTACATTAGCTAGATGATAAGTGGGAAAGCCGTCTGACTTGAGTAATATAGTGTCATCCAAAACCTGGTTTTCAAATTTTACCCGCCCCCGGATTGAGTCTTTAAATTCAGTAGTCCCCTTCTCGGGTATTTTTAACCGGATAACATATTTTTCACCCTGGTTAATTTTCTCTTTAATTTCGTCCGGTGATAATTTTAAACAATGTTTATCATACTTGGGCGGTTTTTTATTTTCAGCCTGTCTGATTCTTAGTTTCTCTAATCTTTGCTTAGAACAAAAACAATAATAAGCTTTTTCTTTACTAATCAGTTCCTGAGCCGCTTGCTGGTATTTTTCGGTACGCTTTGATTGGAAATAAGGCCCCTCGTCCCAGTTTAAACCGAGCCACTCTAAACTTTTCTTAATATTTTCCACACTGTCAGCCTGATACCTCTCCTGATCAGTATCCTCAATACGTAAAATAAATTGGCCTTTTTCTTTGCGGGCTAAAAGCCAGTTAAAAAGAGCCGTTCTAATGCCACCCACATGCGGATCGCCGGTCGGACTAGGAGCAAAGCGGACCTTTATTTTTTCTTTATTATTTTCTAAAATCATTTCTTAATTAAATTAATAATCTGAAAAGCTACACCAGTAGCAAAAAGTAATATAAATAAGACTTTGACAAAGGTGGGTAGTTTATATTGATAAGCCGCTTTTTTGGGGCATTTTTTACGAGTTTTTAAACAAAGTAAAAGTATAATAATACCCTCTAAGCCTAAAGCAAAAGCCCCGGTAATACCAATAACCTCAATAAAGTCTTTCATTCCCAATAGATAAAGAGCCAAGGGAATAAAGAGAGCAAAAAACCAAGCATAATTTCTAGGCACACGATAGTCATACCAATAAATCTTCTTTACTACCATACCAATACTAATAAAGGAAGTAAAGGTGGCTAAAAAGCCAAAAATATAGCCAAAGAGTAATATCTTACGGCCTAAAGCCACTGAAAGCCCGGGAATGGCCTCGGTTGATATATTTCCGCCAGAAATACCCCAGACTAAAATTATAAAAACAAAATATATTAAAACTGCTATTAATATTCCGGTCGGAACAATACTTTTCACTTTTTTCTGCTCACCCTCCATCATATCAACTACTTCCGGCATAACCGACAGGCCCCAGAGGGAAAAAATAAGCACACCAAAAGGCAAAAATATATTATTGCCGCTTAATTTAATATTATTTAAATTAACTTCGGGCCAGCCAAAAATTAAAAAAATAATAACCATTAAAACTATAAAAACCAGCATGATAATTTCAATTCGGGCCACTACTTTAGCCTGGCGAAAAATTAAATAAGCTCCCAAGGCAAAATAAGCCAGAGTATAAACTAAAATTGAACCGCCAATTAAAGGATTAAAAATACCGTGTAAAAATTCTCCCCCCAGAATAATATAAGTAAGTAAAACCCCAGTTAGACCAATCACTGTGGTGAAAAAAGCAATATGGCGCCATTTATTGCCCATATACTTAGCCACATAACCAGGCAAGCGATGATGGCCATGAGTAGCTGAAATAACCTGGCCAAACAACAAGGCCGCTGACAGGGACATAAAAGCTATAATCAGTAAATAAATTATCATCACGGTTAAACCGGCTCTTGAAGCCACGTAAGGCAGACCAAAGATACCAGCCCCAACTATAGTGCCAGTGTAAGTAGCTAAAGCATAAAAATATTTTTTATTCATTTTTTTTATTTTTAATAACTACCCAAGAAAAGCGAAAAACAGCGTTAAAAATACGAAATAGGCGCCAGGGCTGCCAAAAAAGCCGCCAGAGCCATTCTAAACCCATCTTTTGCATAAAATTTGGAGCTCTTTTAATCTGACCAGCTAAAAAGTCAAAAGCCCCGCCGACCCCAACTGCAATTTTAACACTAATCATTTTCCGTAAATGTCTAGCTATCCATTTTTCCTGCTTAGGAGCGCCTAAAGCTACCAGTAAAATATCCGGTTTGGCATGAATAATTTTTTTTAATATTCCTCTTGAAAAAATACGTTCACTATAAATACGGCTGTTATCAAAGCCAACTATCTCAAGATCCGGATATTTCTCTTTTAATTGATAACTAGCTTGAGCTGGCACATCCTTTCTTCCACCCAATAAATAGACAGTCTTACTTTCTTTTTCAGCCTGAGCACAAATAATTTCGATTAGATCATTTCCAGTAATTCTTTTTTTTATTTTTTGTCCCTTAAAACGACTGGCTAAAACTAAACCAAAGCCATCCGGCAGCGAGAGTGAGGCCTTATTTAATATTTTCTTATAATCTTCATTTTTATGAGCCTTTAAAATTATTTCCGGATTAACCGTGGTTAAAAAACGCTGTTTGTTTGAATTTAAGTATTCTTTTATTTTTTCTCTTAACTCTCTTAAACCTATATTAGTTACTTTGACTCCTAATATTTTTATATTTTTCATAATTTAATACTCTGTATTATATTATAAACTAATCCTTGCTTGGTTAAGCGGCTTTCAAAAATATCTATTTTATTAAATCTCTCTTCAAAATTTAGGAAAGTATTTTTTAGATCTGGTTTATTATTATTTTTTTTGATTCTAGCTAAAGTAATATGTGGTCTAAAAATTCTATTTTCCCGCCTGGCAATATTCAAAAAGGCTAATTGATCGTTAATTTTCCTTTTTAACTCATTTAGTTTACTTTTTTCTTTAATACTTAATGATATAATTTTTGGCTTTTTTAAAGTAGGAAAAAGTTCTACTCCCCTACTTTCAATACTCAGAGGATAAAAATCTCTGCTTACAGCTTGAATGGTTTCAATTGTTTGCCAAAGATCTTGATCAGAAATCTGTCCTAGAAAAATTAAAGTCAGATGAAGATTTTCCTTTTTAACATATTTTAAATCCGGCCATTTATTTTTTAAAGATTTTATCAAATTTGATATTCTCTTTTTCAAAGGCTCTGATAAGTCAAAACCAATAAACAACCGGTTTTTCATAATTAGATTATAACAAATTTAGGGCTATTTGTAAATTAATCGTATTATTTTTAAAATAAAAAATCCCATATTCAGGGATTTTTTATATATTTATGAGTAATATTATTTATTTCTCGCTTCTTTTTTTAATTTTTTAAATTCTTTCTTGCTTAAACCAAACTTTTCTGGATCCGATTCAACAGGTCTTTCATTTATTAAAATTAATTGATCATTGTTTTCAAGCACTTTTCTAGCTAAATACTTTTTATCTTCTAAGTCTTCTAATTTGTCAACTTGGTCCAATATATAATCTAAATGTCTTTCCTTCTTTAAAAATATCTCTATTAATATATTTAGCAACAGTCTCACATCCTTTGAGGCCATCTCGGATATATTTTTTAGCCACTTTTTCACGATTAGGTTCTTCAACGGTGCGTAAATCAACGTATCTGTCCCGTCTGATACTTCGTAGGTGTTTTCCCTAATGATACGTGAAACGACAGACATGATTCGTCCTCCTTTCGAATTTTCAACATAGAAAAACAACTACCCTTCGAAGATGGCATGCTCTTCTGCCATTGTTAAGGGCACTCACGTTGTCGGTAAACGTACAATTACATCTTCTCTGGAACCTTGATACTTAACAAGGATAAACCCTTTTTAATCACCGCGGCCACGCCTTTGCTCAGAGCTATTCTTGATTCACGGAGCTTCACATCTTTAGTCCTGAAAATTGACACCTCATTGTAGAAACTGTTGAAAAGCTGAGCCAGTTCCTCCAAGTACACGCATATCTTATGAGGAGAATCCGTTTGCTGAGATATTAACACAGTCTCAGGAAACATCATCAATTTCTTCGCAATATCAAACTCACTCTTGTTTGTGAAAGAAATTTTTTCCTTTTCCAACGTGCTCAAATCAATTTCGCCATAAGTTTTAGTTAGCTTCCTTAGAATTGAATTGATTCGAACATATGAGTACTGAAGATAAACTGCGCTTCCGCTCTCCATATCAAGCATCTTATCCCAGTTAAAAGAAATATTTTTTAATCTGGACTGATGTAGATCATTGTAAATAATTGCTCCGATGCCAATTATCTCAGATACCCTCTCCAATTCTTTGGAATCTACATCTGCTTTCTTTTTAAGTAATATCTCCTTTGACTTTTCCACAGACCGTGCAATCAAATCTTCTAGCTCAATTTGTGTACCCTTCCGGGTAGACATCTTTTTGCCATCACTCAAAACCATCCCGAATCCGATATGCTTTGTCTCTACATCATCAGGGAGATATTCAGCACGCTTGCCAAGTTCAAACAGTTGTTTGAAGTTCAGATCTTGCTCATTACCCACCACATACAAAATGGTACTTGGTTTAAAAGTGTTGACTCTGAACAGAAGCGTAGCCAAATCTCTTGACAAATAGATACTTGACCCATCTTGCTTTCTTAACAGAAAGGAGGGAATTTCTCCCATTTGATCCACGACCACAGCTTCTGATGCTTCATCCTTTCTACACAAACCCTTTGTCATGCATTCGCTTACCAATTTATCCGCCTGCTCAGTAAAATAACTCTCGCCAATATTGGTGTCAAATTCAATTCCTAGTTGTTTGTAAACACGCTCGAAATCCTTCAGACTCAAATCCCTGAAACGTTTCCAAAGAGCAACTAATTCCGGATCTTTTTTCTCAAGTCGTGTAAACAACTCGCGAGCTTTATCTTTGATTTCTGGATGCACTTCAGAAAACTGGTGGAATTTAACATAAAGATCTTTAAGCTCTCCGACTGGATTTTTAGCTATCTTTTTCTCATCGCCCCATTCTTTATAGGCATAAATGAGAGATCCAAACTGCGTACCCCAATCACCAAGATGGTTATCTTTGATTACGCTATAACCAGTTTCGTGGTAAATATTGGAAAGAGCTTGTCCGATGATAGTAGATCTCAGATGACCAACACCCATTGGCTTTGCAATATTCGGCGCGGAATAATCAATAAGAGCTACTTTTCCAGCGTTGACATCACTCTCCCCATAACGATCCTCCAGTTCAAGAACTTTTGCAAAAATATCGCGATAAAGAACCTCTTTATGTGTCTCCAGATTCACAAAATTTCCTGCGACAGAAGCATTCTTAATCAAAGCCATTTTATGTTCGTTTATGCCATCGACGATTTTCTTTGCAAGTACATTCGGTTTTTCTCCTAACTTCTTCGCTAGATCAAAAACCTTCAAAGCAAAATCGCCGGATATATGAGCTGGCGGCACTGATAATTTTAGTTTTCCAATATCCTGAACGCCTACGGATTCCCGTACGACTTCCGTTACCTCCCTCCTTAGCTCTTCTGATGGGTAGCTATCAAAATCGACATACTCGCGATTCTCCTTTTCCTCTCTGATTTTTTCTTGAACTGCGTTTACAGACTCCGCTACTTCCAGCTTGTAGTTCTCGAACTCGTCCTGGTTTTTTTTCCTCATTTTCATATTGTTATAAATTAATAAATAATAGTAATTTAATTATAATAAAAAAAACAATTTTAACAAATTTTTTATATCTTATTAATAATTAATTTAAAACTTTTTTAATATAATAAATGATTAAATAAGCAAATCACATAGCAAGATATAATAAACGACTAGGTGAATATAACGCTTTTTTTAAGATAAAAATTAGACTAAACAGATAAAAATAAATTTAGTTAATAAAAGCTGTAATACATTTTTTAAAAGTGTTATAATAATAGAGGTATGAAAAAAGCTTTACTCTATAAAAAAAAGCCAGATAATAAGGTAAAATGCCAGCTGTGTAATCATCACTGCCTGATTTTACCTAAAAAAAGAGGACTTTGTGGTGTTAGAGAAAACAGAGAGGGAGAACTATACTCTTTGGTTTATGGCAAGGCTATTAGCGAAAATATTGACCCGATTGAAAAAAAGCCTTTTTTCCATTTTCTGCCCGGAACCTTGGCTCTCTCATTTGGTACTTTAGGGTGTAATTTTAGGTGTGCTAATTGCCAAAACTGGCAAATATCGCAAGCTCCAAGACTAAACAAAGAAATTTTTGGCCAGGACTTACCGCCAAAGAAAATTGTTCAGGAGGCACTTGAAAATGACTGCCAGTCTATTGCCTATACTTACACTGAACCAACTATATTTTTTGAGTACGCCTTGGAAACTATGAAACTAGCTCATAATAAAGGACTGAAAAATGTTTTTGTTTCTAACGGTTTTATGACTAAAGATTGTTTAAAAATAGCCAAGCCCTTTCTTGACGCCATTAATATTGATTTAAAATTTTTTGATAATAATAAATATAAAAAATACTGCCATGGTAAACCTGAACCAATTTTAGAAAATTTAAAAACTATCAAAAAAATGGGCCTTTGGCTGGAGATTACCACCTTAGCCATACCGACTCTTTCTGACCAAAAAGAAATGTTTGAAAAAATAGCTGATTTTATTAAAACAGAATTAGGAGAAGAAACTCCCTGGCATATCTCAAGATTTTCCGGAGCTATTTCTCATAAACTAGATCACCTGCCGGATACACCACTAAAAACACTTTATCAAGCTTATGATATAGCCCAGAAAAAGGGTCTAAAATATGTTTATTTAGGCAATGTACCCGGAGATAAGTTTGAAAATACTTATTGTCCAAAATGTGGCTCTTTAATTATTGAAAGAATCGGTTATAATATAAAAAGATATGATAAAAAGGGTCAATGTCCAAAATGTCAGCAAAAAATTAATTTAATAAATAAATAAAAAATATGAAAAAAATACTTGCCACATTATTAATTTCATTCTTTATTATTCCTCTCTCTTCTTTAGCCTATTCTTTTAATAAAAATCGTATTATATCAGATGACGATTTAACGGGTTTAAATATGTCTCAAAGCCGTATTCAAGAATTTTTGGCTCAAAAAGGAGGCTATTTAGGCTCTTATAGTTTAAATGTAAACGGCCTTATGAAAACAGCGGCTCGTATTATTTATGAAGTAGCGGCTGAATTTAGTATTAGTCCGCGCTATCTTTTAACTACTCTCCAAAAAGAGCAAAGTTTAATTACTATGGCCAGTCCTTCTCAAACCAGACTAGACTGGGCCATGGGTTATGGCGTTTGTGATGGTTGTACTTATAATGATCCTGGTATTCAGCAGTACAAAGGTTTTTATAATCAAGTCTATAACGCCGCCAAGCGTATTCGCTCACAGGCTTATTTAGGCGGCTTGGAAAGTGGCGGTACTACAATTTCTGGCTGGGCCCCGGGCATTACCAAGACGGTTGACTGTAGTCGCGGTTGCGGCCGGGCCCAGGGCGACTACATCTATGTTCCGGTCACGCCGGAAAATAACGCCACCGCTGTTTTATATACCTACACTCCTCACGTGGACGGAAATTATTCTTTTTGGCAGATTTGGTCAAGATGGTTTTTAAAACATTATCCTAATGGTTCATTAGTTCGTGTCAAAGGAGAACCCGGTATTTGGCTAATTAGAAACAACAAACGTTATAATTTCGTTTCTAAATCAGCTTTTATTTTTTCCTATGATATAGACAAGGTGGTGGAGGTTTCTTTAAATGAAATACAAGCTTATGAATACGGCGCTCCCATTAAATTTGCTGAATACAGTCTGCTCCAGGCTCCTCATGGCGGGGTTTATATATTGATCAACGGCCAAAAAAGAGCTATTACTTCTAAGGAAGTTTTTCAAACCCTTGGCTACAGCCCCGAAGAATTAATAAAAGTGGAGTGGTCAGAGCTAGAAGCTTATGAAGAGGGAGCGAAAATTACCTTGGACCAAGCTTATCCTACCGGTGTCTTACTGCAATCCAGGCAAACCGGCGGCATTTACTACATTGAAAATGGCGTCAAGTATCCCATCCACTCCCCAGAAATTTTAGAATCCCGTTTTCCCCGTCGCCGTTGGACACAGGCTGACCAGTCTGAAATTGACTCGTATCCAAAGGGCCGTGATGTTAAGTTTCGTGACGGCGAGTTAATTGCTTCGCCTAACTCCAACGGTATTTACTTAGTAGCTGACGGTCAAAAAAGACCTATCCCCTCCTATGAAATATTCCAGGCCATGGGTTATAAATGGTCTAATATAATCTGGACTACTGATAGAGCCGTCCAGGTTCATCCTACTGGTGAAGCCATCGATTATATTTCTGCCTAACAATTTTAAAGAAAAAAATATGCTAGTTTTTTCATCTATTTGTCCGCATCCACCTTTACTTATTCCAGAAATTGGTAAAGAAAACATAAAACAGGTTAAAAAAACTCAAAAAGCCATGAAAGAGCTGGAACAGATTTTTTACGCCCGAAAAGTAGATTCTGTTGTAATAATTTCCCCACATCAAGATTTAATCCCTGATGCCTTTGCCATCAATCTAGCAGAAAAATTTGAAGTTAATTTTAAAGAATTTGGTGATTTCTCGACTCGTTTGTCCTTTAAATCTAATATTTCTTTTGCTCACCGCCTCAAGGAACGTCTGGAAGACCATCGTTTTCCTTCAGTTTTAATTAATAAAAATAACCTGGATCATGGCAGCGGGCTGCCCCTTTACTACCTCACCCCTCATTATGAAAATTTACCGATCACTCCTATTAGTTTTTCTTTGATGGATTTAAAAACTCAATATGATTTTGGTAAGATTATTTCTGACGAAATCCATCATACCAATGAGCGTATAGCCGTTATTGCTTCGGGTGACCTCTCGCACCGATTAACGGAAAGCGCTCCAGCTGGCTATTCACCTCGAGGCAAGGAATTTGATAAAAAATTAATTGAACATTTGCAAAAAAAAGAAACCGACAAAATAATAAAAATGGATCCAGTACTAATTGAAGAAGCCGGAGAATGTGGCTTGCGTTCTATAATAATATTGCTGGGAGTTTTAAATCGTAAAAAATACAATGTTGATATTCTTTCTTATGAAGGGCCTTTTGGCGTCGGCTATTTAGTGGCTAATTTTCCCCTGCAGTAAAAATGAAATTAATTCCTATAAAAACTAAAATACTCAAGCCAGGAGAAAAAGTTTTTGATCTTTTTTTAAAACATAACAAATATAAAATTAAAAACGGAGATATCATAGCTCTGGCTTCAAAAATTGTTTCCTATGAACAAGAAAACCTGGTTGAACTAAAAAAAATTAAAGCGACAAAAAAAGCTAAAATCCTGGCTAAAAAATATGAGCTATCACCAGAATTTTGTCAGTTAGTTATAGATGAATCTGATAAAATAATTGGCGGGGTAAAAAAAGCCCTTTTAACCCTTAAAGACGGTTTGGTTTTAGCTAATGCCGGCCTTGATCATTCAAACGTAAAAAAAGGCCTAGCGGCTCTTTGGCCTTCTAGCCGACATCTATACCTTGATAAACTTAGAAAAGCCTTTGAGAGCCACTATAAGCCTAAAATCGGCCTGATTATGGTTGATTCACACTGTTCTCCTCTCAGACAGGGCACTACTGGACTGGCTATAGCTATATCAGGATTTAAGGGTACTATTAACGAAAAAGGTAAACATGACCTTTTTAAAAATAAAATGGAAATAACTTATCATAATATTGCTGATGACTTAGCGGCCGCTGCTAATGGCCTAATGGGAGAAAGAAACCAAAAAATACCCTTTGTTATTATTAAAAACTTTAAAATTAAAAAAAGTAATCTAAAAGCTTCTAAACTTTCTAAAGAACTCCTTATAAAACCTAGCTCTTGCCTTTTTCGTCATTATCATGTAAAATAATATAAAGTAATTATTAAAAAAGAAAAACATATGCCTAAAAAAAATATTTACTTTTTAATTGGCTTTATTATACTTGGCCTAATAGCTCTGCAAATCCCCCTGGCCAATATTATCGGCTCTAAGCAAAGCTTTACTCTTTTTGATTATATGGGGCCGACCACCGGTCTTTTCTTAGGACCGCTTTACGGGGCTATTAGTGTTTTTGTGGTAAAATTTTATAATATTTTAATCGGTGGCCAAAATCTCACCTGGCTTTCTCTTTTAAGGTTTTTACCGATGATTATGGCCGCTGTTTATTTAGGAACTAAAACCAAAAAAAATGCGCTCATACCTTTAATTTGTATGATTCTTTTTATAGTTCATCCGCAAGGTCGCGGAGCCTGGTTTTACGCCCTTTATTGGCTTATCCCTGTCGTGTCCATATTTAAAAAACAAAGACTCTTAGCTAATGCCTTGGGCGCTACCTTTACCGCTCATGCTATTGGTTCAGTTATTTTTCTCTACGCCTTTAATCTACCCTCAGCTGTCTGGATTAGCTTAATCCCCATCGTGGCTATTGAAAGAGGATTGTTTGCTTTAGGTATTTGGGTTTCTTATCCAGCCTTTAATACTCTGCTTGATAAAATTAGCCAAGTGCCAAGTCTATCTTTTCTTAAAAAACTGGTAAACCAACAATACACTTACTCTAAGAAATTTCTAAAAAAACACGCTTAAATTATTCTATAAAAAAGACTCCTTATTATAATAAACTGGAGTTTTTTTATTAAATAAAATCCTTTATTTAAAAGGATAAAGATGATAAAATTCAGTTATGGACCAGTATATTAAACTAGCTAAAAAAAGTATAAAATCACATTTAGCCGGCCAAACCTTGAAAGTTGAAGTCAAAAAACTACCTCAAGAAATGACTCAAAAAAGAGCCGGTGTTTTTGTCTCTCTGCATAAAAAAGACAGCGGCCATTTAAGAGGCTGCATTGGCACTTTTTTGCCGACTAAAGATAATCTAGCTCAGGAAATTATTGATAACGCCAGAGCGGCCGCTTTTTCTGACCCTCGCTTTCCGGCTCTTAAAAAAGATGAGCTTGATAATCTTAAAATAAAAGTGGATGTGCTAAATCCACCCCAATTAGTTAAGTCAAAAAAAGAGCTTGATCCGCAAAAATATGGGATTATAGTTAAAAATAAATTAGGTCAAGTCGGACTGCTTTTACCAGATATAGCAGGTATTAAGACCAGGCAAGAGCAATTATCTGTAGCCGGCCAAAAGGCCGGTTTTAGTCCGGAAGAGAATAATTATCAAATTTATCGTTTTACAGTAACCAGACATCAATAAACAAAAATATGTTCGCTCAAATTATTCCTTTAAGAAAATTACCTAAATCTATCGACTATTTTGATTATAAAGTACCCAAAAAATTATCTAAAAAAATAAAAATTGGGCAGGTTGTTTTAATACCTTTCCGACGTCAAAAAATAAAAGGAATAGTTATTAATTTTAAAAAAACTTCTAACTTTAAAAAGGTGAGGGCTATTTTAAATATTATTATTGATAAACCAGTTATTAATAAAAACCAAATTAAACTGGCAAAATTTATTTCTCAATATTATTTTGTTTCTCTTTCACTAATAATAAAAAAAATAATCCCCCCGCTTTTAAAAAGGCCTCGCCCGGCCAGTAAAAAAGGTGCGGAAATAAAATATAAAAAAATAAAAAAGACCAAACTTGATATTTCCTCCTCGATAAAAAATAAAAAAGCTCTTTTCGAATATAAGCAAATGGAAGAAAAATATAAGCTTTATCTTAATTTAATAAAAGAAGATAAAAACCAAACGCTTATTGTCTTTCCCCAAATTCCGGATATTTATAATTTTTATCAATACTTAAATAAAACTTGGAGAAAAAAGACAGCTATTATTAATCATCAACTTTCTGACAGTCAGCTCTATCATATTTATGAAAAAGTGGCCCAAGGCAAAATTAAAGTTATCCTGGGCACTTCTCTGGCCTTTTTTCTTCCTTATAAAAATTTAAAGACCGTGGTTATTGATGAGGAAGATAATAAAAATCACAAACAATATGACCAAAATCCTCGCTTCCATAATAAAATAGTGGCCGAAAAGATATTTTCTCTTTATAAAACCAGGCTAATCTTAACCTCAGCTTGTCCTAATATAACCACTTATTTTCAAGCTAAAAAAGGCCGTTACAAATTATATAAAAGTAAAGAAAAGGCTAAGCCAAAATCAACTCTAGTTGATTTAACTCGTTCTAATAGAGGCGGAAAATCCTTTCTCTCAATCTTCCTTAAAAATGAAATAGAAAATAAACTAAACGATAAGAAAAAAATTCTGCTTTTAAACAACCGTAAAGGATTTTCCCGCACTTCAGTTTGCCGCGACTGCGGCTATACAGCTAATTGCCCGGACTGCCAAATACCTTTGACCCAACATAAAAAATCTTCCGGGTATTATCTCCTCTGCCACCGCTGTGGTTTTCAAAGAAAAATGATATTAAAATGCCCTAATTGTGGATCGGCTGAAATATCCAGTCTGGGTCTAGGCCAGGAGAAAATCTTTGAAGAAATATCTAATCTCTTTCCAAAAGTTAAAATTACAAAAATAAGCAGTCAGTCTGAAACATCCCAATATTTAAAAAAATCTGAAATTGTTATTTCTACCTTTATAGCTTTAAGTCGATTTATAAAAAACAAATTTGGATTAATTGTCCTTGTAAACGCTGACCAAATTCTTAATTTACCAGATTATCGCTCCAGTGAAAAAACTTTTCAATTACTCTTTAATCTCAACTGCTTGGCCAGATACAATCAGGCCGATTTTATAATCCAAACTTATTCAGCTAAAAATTCATCATTTAAATATTTTCCTAACCGTTATGAAAATTTTTTCCGCCAGGAATTAAAAAATCGTAAATTGCTCAACTACCCGCCTTATAGTCAGCTTATTAAGCTTTCCTCTCAGGCACAAAGTCCTTATCAGGCTAAAAAAGAAGCTCTTGATATACATCATAAAATATCAAATAAATTCTCTTCTCTCAGTCTTTCCCCGCCTCTGCCGGCTTTTAGACTAAAAAGGTTTGATCGTTATTTTTACAATATAATTTTAAAACTTCCAAAAAATATTAAGCATAAAAAATTACAATCAATTATTAAATTAGTTCCTGACCATTGGCTTATCGACCGCAATCCTGAGAATTTATTATAAGAGAATTGTCTAACATCTATAAAAATGTTATAATAATTTTTACTTAAAAATAAGCTTACCAATAGCATGACAAAACTAAATATTAGGTTAAAGGGTGATAAAATATTACGCCAAAAAGCTGAACCCATAAAAAATCCTCAAAAAAAAGATATACAAAAACTGGCCCAGAATATGACTAAAACTATGAATCAAGAGAATGGTATTGGTTTGGCGGCCCCTCAAGTCGGTCTATCTAAGAGGTTAATTTGTGTGAAGAATAAAGACGGTGATCTTATACTAATAAACCCTAAAATTACAAAAAAATCCTGGCTAAAAAACATGGCTGAAGAAGGCTGTCTTTCTATTCCAGGAGTGTTCGGCCCGGTTAAAAGACATAAAAGTATAATAGTGAAAGCTAAGAATTTAAAAAATAAATCTATAAAATTTAAAGCTAAGGGTTTATTGGCCCGAGTAATTCAGCATGAAGTGGATCATTTAAACGGAATTCTTTTTATTGATAAAATAGAAAAAAATGTCTCAAAAACAAAGAATGAAAGAAAAATTTAAAGTTGTATTTTTTGGTACTCCTGAATTTGCAGTTCCCTCTCTAAAATCATTAATAAGAAATAATTATCAGGTTATCGCCTGTGTCACCCGGCCTGATAAACCAAGGGGTCGGCATTTAAAGTTTAGATTTTCACCGGTCAAAAAATTAGCTCAAAAGCATAACCTCAAAATATTACAACCCACCAAAATAAATAGTCCTGACTTTCTTAAAGAGCTAAAAGAGATAAAGCCGGCTCTTTTTGTAGTGGTAGCCTTTGGTAAAATACTGCCAAAAAAGATTATCGATTTACCGATGTTTGGCACTTTAAATCTTCATGCTTCTCTGTTGCCCAGATACCGTGGCGCCTCACCCATTCATTATGCTCTTTTAAATGGAGATAAAAAAACTGGAGTCACCATTATGAAAATGGACGAACATATGGACACCGGACCGGTTGTCAGTCAGCTGGAAATAGATATTCAAAAAAAAGATAATTTATCTACTCTTCATGATAAGTTAGCCCAAGAAGGAGCCCAACTTCTAGTTAACACTTTACCGGACTATTTTTCCTATAATATTAATTTAAAAAAACAAGACGAGAGCCAAGCTACTTATACCAAGGTTTTAAAAAAAGAAGATGGACGTATTAACTGGTCAAAATCAGCAAAAAAAATTGAAAGTAAAGTTCGAGCCTTTAATCCCTGGCCTGGTGCTTTTACCTATTACCAAAATAATTTAATTAAAATAAAAGAAGGCCAAACTACTGGCCAAGCTAGCTCAAAAAAACCAGGCTATCTCTTTTATAAAAAAAACAAAATTTTAGTCACCACCGACACTAATCTTTTTGAAATAAAGAAAATTCAGCTAGCTGGTAAAAAAGCTTTGACTGCCTCTGAATTTATAAACGGCCAAAAAGAATTTGACGGGGTATACCTTAACTAATTCTTTCTCACTTTTTTAGTGGCTTGAAAACCGAGATACTTACCCAACATTAGACGTGTTTGAGCATCAGTGGCTGGTAGACTGCCAAAAATAATCATAGAAAAAGGAAAAAGAATCCATTGCAATAACATCAAAGGGTAACGCCAAGATGATTTCTTTTTTGGTTTTGGCGGCAAAATAACTAAACTTATAATAGCCGAAACAAAGAGACCAATCATAGCACTGGTCATTAATAGACGCAGTATATAAGGAGTATTTTGGGCCACCATGGTATACATTTGAGGTCTTTCAAAATTATTAATTACCCAGATTGGTAAATGTCCTAGAACAAAAATAAGAATAGGAGCCGTAGCCCAAGAATAAACCCCCTCAAGTTGATTCCAAATATATTTTATCTTAGAGCCTAATTTTATTTGTTTATTACCCCAAAAATTCCAAAACATAAATGGAAAATTTTCTACTCCATAGGCCCAACGTCTTTGTTGCTTATAAAGATTTTTCATACTCTCCCAAAAATTGTGACCCAAAACCGTATCCATGGAAATTGGAATATACATTGGTTTGACCTTATAATGGCCATTATATCTAATTAAACCTTGAACAAATATACGCGAGTCTTCAGTCACAATATCCGACTGCCAAAAACCAACATCAACCAAGGCTTTAAAACTCATACTGTGAGAGGAAAAAGTAAATAATCGGTCAGGCCGGATAGTTTCTGACAAAAGCCAAAAAGTAGTAGAATTAGAAGCCACACGAGTTAAAGCTGGTGAATCCCAAATATTATTATTAAACAAAGGTATCGGCTGATAGCTTTTTCTTGTCGGATTAGGATCGGTTAAATAAGAATAGGTTAAATAAGAAAAATATTGCCGGTGAACACAGGTATCCACATCAAAAGAGGAAACAATTATATTTTTATAACTAATATTTTTTTGATCAATAATTTTTTTTACTTCTTTCCCAGCATAAGCGATGTTTGAGCCCTTACCGGGCATTTCCCCGGGAACATTTTTTGGATGATAAGTGATAACAAATTTATTAAATAACTCGCCAAATTCATCTTTTAATTTATTAGCCTTTGGCAAGGCCTTCTCGCCTTCATTTTCTTCACAAGCTAAAATAATATAAAATTTATCCAAAGGAAAGGAAACACGGGCTAAGTATTTTAAAGTAGTACGAATAACATTAATATCATCTTTATAAGTAGGAATAAAAACCAGATGAATAACATCTTGCCAACCTTTTAATTTTTGGCATTTTTTTATCCAATTTACTTTCTTGGCCTGACAAAAACGCTTATAGGCCATCAGTAAATAGACTAAAATATAAATAACGCGAATCAGCCAATAAAGATCGAAAAGTATAATAAAATAGATAACATAAAGAGGAGCTATAAATGATAAAACTACTGCTAAAATAAATGTACCCCAGACAAGAAAACCCGGGATAATTTCTAAAATTCTGTATTTTTTATAATCAGATATAAAAGGCATAAAGTTATTTAATGCTAAAAATATCTACTCGTTTCAGAGCTTTTTTACCTAAAGTCAATCTGGCTTTATTACGGCCATAAAGAGTCATTAACTTATCCTTCTTTTCTACTTTTTGATTTAATTTCTTATGAAGACGAATTCCTGCTAATTTATCATGAGGGGCCCCTAGAGAACGAGCTACTTCATCAATAGCCCGGTTATTAACAAAAGTGATTTTACCGGCCTTTTTAGCAAATATACGGGCTCTGGAAGCGCCAACTGTAATATCTTCTGAATCAATATTAGGATTACCACCTTGAGCCTTAATAATTTCCTTCATTTTTCGCCAAGCGCGGCCGGTTTTAAGGGCGTTTTTGGCTAAAGTTTCCCCTTTATTTTTCTTGGCCCGTCCGCATAGCTCCAAAAGTTTACCAGAGAGATGAAGAGCTTTATTTTCTAAATCAAGAGGTCTTTTATCCTTTCTTTGCAAGACCCTGATAACATCTCTAGCTTCTAAAGCCGGGCCAATACCGTTACCAATTGGCTCTTTAGCCGATAAAATAGTAAAAACTATCTTAATACCAAATTTCCGACCGAGCCATTTAAATTTACGGGCCACTTTTTTGGCTTGTTTTAAACTTTTTATTTTTGCGGTTCGTCCGTAAGGAATGTCAATCAAAAGATAGTCAATGCCCATGGCTACTTTTTTAGCCATAACGGAAACTATCATTTTGGATAATGGCTCTAAGGATATCTTTTTAGTTAATCTAACAATAATATCATCGGCCGGAGCAATAAAAGTAGCGCCGCCCCAAACAATGCAGCCATTGTATTTATTAACTATCTTCTTAATTTGCTTTAAGTTAAATTCAACCGGCGCTAATATTTCCATAGTATCGGCTGTACCAGCTGGTGAAGTAATAGCCCGTGAAGAAGTTTTGGGAATATCTACGTCTAACGAAGCTAAAATAGGCACAATAATCATGGTCGTGCGATTGCCGGGGAGACCACCAACACAGTGCTTATCAGCCACTAGACGGCCCTTAAAATTAAGCTGTTTGCCCGTATCCACCATGGCTTTGGTTAAATTATAGAGTTCCTGGTTCTTCATTTCATGAGTAAAACTTGAGGCTACATAAAAAGCTAATTCTTGGTCACTAATGCGACCTTTTATTAAATCACGAATAATACTATAAGTTTCATGATAACTTAAAGACTGGCCTTTAAGCTTTTTTTTAATGGCTTTTATCGAAGTAGGCGGATCAAATATTTCAAAATAGACTACTTGACCATTTCTTATTTTTGTCAAATGGACAGCTTCTTCAAACAAACCAATAACACCACTTTTCACCATTTTCTGAGTGGTGTCAACATTTAATATAGCTGTTTTATTTTTCCATTTTAATTCAATCCTATCCCCTGGCCTAATACCAAAAGACTTGGCGTCTTCTTCATTCAAAACTGCCACCGGGACATCTCCAGTAGAAAAATCAAATCTTTTAGCTTTTAGAAAAAATGACATTATTTTTTATTTAAAAAATTCAATGGCTTTTTTTAAAGAAGGACTTTTTTTAGCGGCTTTTTTTAAAGTGAGACCAGAAGAAACAGCCTTAACAGCTGACCAGGCTGCTTTCATACCTTCAGCCGAACCATCGGGATGTCCGTGTACTCCCCCGCCGAAATTTATAATTATATTCTGTCCCAATAATTTTATTAATTTTTCTACTAATCCCGGATGCAGCCCGCCTGAAGAAACCGGCATTGTTTTTTTAAGGCCGTATAACTGTCCATTTAAAAATTTATTAACTTTTAAAACCTCTTCTTTATTACCGGCCATTTTACCAACAATAGTGCCTGAATGCAACTCATCAATACCAGCTAAGCGGGCTAGTTTAGCTAAAACATAATAATCCAGACCATGCTGAGAACCTCGGGTAAAAGCAGAATGCATAGCTCTATGGCCATGAATAATTAAACCTAAATTAGCTTCTCGCAGGGCCTGCAGCCCCGAAAAACCAGCTGTTACTAAATCGATCATTATACAGCGTCCACCATGTTTTTTTACAAACTTGGCTCGTTCAATCATCTCAGGAGTAGAAGCAGTCACGTTAAAAGCGACTAATTTTTTAGTTTCCGAGGTTTTTTCTATTTTTTTAACTTTTTCTAACGTCTTTTTAACCCGCTTTTTAAAGGGATTAAATTTTTGATTAGTCAAATTTTCATCATCTTTAACCAAATCAGCTCCGTTTTTTAAAACCTGATAGGCCACCTGGGCATGACGAGCTGGGGAAAGTCCTAATTTAGGTTTAATAATCACTCCTATCAGCGGCCTATTTTTAACTTGGGTTACTTTTCTAATACCTTTTTGGCCAAAGGCCGGTCCGGGAAAAGATTTTATATAAGCGGGAGGAAAATGCAGATTTATCAGCCGCAAAGAAGTAATTTCCTTAAGGCTGTAAATGTTGCCGGCTACTGATGATAAGAGTTGAGGTATATTGCCTTTTTCAAATAAGTCTAAAGGATAGGCTACCTTAATACGACTGTATTTTTTGCTAATTTCATAAACTCGCGCGGCTAGCTTTTTAAACTTCTTTTTTTCCATAGTAGAAACCTTTGTCCAAGTGCCAATAGAAGATTCTGTGGCTAAAGCAGCGGCCGCTTGTTTATCAGAAAGAGTTGATTCCATATAAAATTCTGCATGAATATAATTTTTTTGATCGTATTTTTTATTTAGTTTTATATAATCTAAATTATACATATTTTTTTTAAAATAAACATTGATAATTATTTTTAACTGTTGTTTTAACCTGTTCGGGTTTAATTACGCCAAATTCGGTAATATAACCAGTTATAAATTTAGCCGGGACAAAATCAAAAGCATAGTTAATAATATTTAAATCTTTTGGGGCCTCTGACCAAACTTCACTGGCTTTTCTTTTTTCTATGGGGTAGGAAATTTTATTTTTGGAAGCTGTATCAATTTTGAGTAAAGAAGCGGCTACGTATAGCGGTATTTTAGATTCCCAAGCAGTTAAAGCAATACCAAAACTACCAATCTTATTGACACAATCCCCGTTTAGAGCTATTAGATCAGAACCAATAAAAACTTTGGTAATTTTAATATCATCTCCTGAGTGGTCACTGACTAAAAATGGAGCCGCTGAATCACAGACCATATTAACATCTATTTTATGTTTTAATAAATTCCGTCCGGTAATTCTTCCCTGAAAAAGAGGCCTGGTTTCTGTATGATAAAGCTTAAACTTTTTTCCCTTTTTTTTAGCTTCAAAAATTATACCTTCAACTTTTGATGAGTGACAGTGGGTAAAAATATTTTCCCCATTTTTTATTAGAGCACTGCCATTTTTAATGATTTTCTTCTTTTTATCTTCATAGAAATTCTTAATATCATCAGTCAGGTTTTTAATATAATTATATAGACTCTTTTCTTCTTTATAATTTTTTAAAGCTTCAATTATCAAATGTGAAAAATTAGCCAACAAGGGTTCAGTTGGACGATGTTTTAATATCTTTTTTTCTATTCTTTTTATTTCTTTAATTAGTTTATTTTTATTCTTTACCTTAGAAGCTAAATCTAATACAATTGATATAAAAGTTAAGGCCACTTTAGTGGCGCCTTGTATTTCTATTGAAGCAATTTTTTTTATTTTATTTTCTATTTTATCCATGGATCTATTATATCATTTTTAAGCCTAAATTAAAAAAAGACAGATTTTCAAAGCTATCTCTAGTTATAATTTATTAAAGCACATTTCGTTTATGAGAAATCAAAATAATCAAAGAAATAAAGAATATTAGTACAATAAAAAATAGCCAAATAATTATAGGATTTTTGGCAAAAGGTAAACCAATAATATTCATGCCATAAATTCCGGCTATTAAATTTAAAGGTAGTAAAGCTACTGAAATTATAGTTAATATTTTCATGACTTCATTAGTGCGCTGAGAAATCATTGATTCATGGCTTTGTCCCAAGCCTTCTATTATATCTTTATAATTATCTAAATTTGCTTTTGATCTTTCTAAATAATCCTGAATATCATCAAAATAAACGCTAATACCTTTAGGAATATATTTCTTATGTAAATTCATAAGCTTATCAAAAATTTTAATCTGGGGTTCAATCACTTTACGAAAATTAAGAATATTACGACGGGTAAAAGCAATTTTATTAGCTAGACCTTTTTGCTCATCAGTAAAAATTTGTTCTTCTATATGATTTAAATTTTTACTGATAATATCCAATATTGGCAAAGAAGTGGCATATAGTTTCTCCAAAAGCTCATAAAATAAATGAAAAGGCGAATTTTTAGATTTTTTTAGCTGTAATTTGTCACGTGAGAAATCTAAAAAATAATCATGCAAAACTTTAATATGTGTTTTTTTCACACTGACGATATAGTCTTTACTAATAAAAAAATGGATTTCTCGAAAATTTACTATTTTACTATTCTGGTCATAATAAGGAAAATGCAAAACTACAAAAAGATAACCTTTATAAACATCAATTTTTGGGCGTTGACTAATACTTTGGCAATCTTCTAAATCCAAAGGATGAAAATTAAAATGCTGGCGCAAGTATTCAATATCTTTTTTACGCAAATCATGAATATTTATCCAGTCAAATTCTTTTTTACAGCGGTTAATAGACATAAAAAAATATTTTTTAATCTAGGCTAATAGTAGCATATTTTCCACTAATAAACAACTCTAAAATTAGAAATTATTAAAATTATTTAATATCAATTCTTTCAAAAATATCAATCGGCGGCTCTTCGTAAGGATGAGCTTTTTTTAAAGCCTTAATTACTGCTTTTATTTTGTTTTTATGGCAAAGCATTTCTATAGCTTCTTCTTTAACCACTTCCTCTTTCCCTTGGCTACCAATGGTTGGCTTAGCCCCTTTAATCGGCGTAAAACGCCCAGTTATTGAGTAAGAGCCAGAACAATTTATATAATTACCCTGCTTTCCAGCACCAGCCTGGCTCATAGCTTCTCGCACTGGCTGGGCATAATTAAGTGGTACACTGGTTTTAATTTTATAAAATGGGGATTTTTTAAACATGTTTTTTTAAGTATTTTTTTAATCTTTTACTCTTAGGTAAAAATTTAATTAATAAATACACCAAAACAGCAGCTCCTAAAATTACTAAAGTAAACTGCATTGGATTTAGAGATTGGCCAGTAGCTCCGAAAATAACCGAAGTAATAATACTTGGAGTCCTGCCTAAGAGTATAACGAGAATAAGCTGCCATAAAGGAATACGAGTCAAGCCAGCGGCAAAACAAAGCAAATCATCAGGCAGTCCGGGTATTAAAAATAAAATAAAAAAGAAAAAAAGAGACCGGCGGTTAATCCAACTTCGGTATTTTTTCAGTTTATAATCAGAAAGAAAATGTCTGAGTAAAGGCCGGCCAAATATTCTAGCTAAGGAAACAGCAATCACACTACCCAAAAAAAGACCAATAAGAGAAATTAAAGCTCCTTTAAAGGGTCCGTATATATAGCCGTTAACCAGATCAATAGT
Source organism: Patescibacteria group bacterium (assembly GCA_034520665.1). NCBI lineage: Bacteria > Patescibacteria group bacterium. Next base: position 357,151 of record JAXHNJ010000001.1, on the reverse strand, counting down.
TTGTCCTGGTAAAGGAGCCGCTAAAATTTGGAAAATATAGTAAATAATTATAAAAGCTGGAGCCAGATTGCCAAATGAAATTATTCTATGCCGCAAAGCCTCCTGATCAGTAAAAAGCTGCCATAAGTCTTTATTCAAATAAATTAAAATCCAAAGTGAAATTACTACTAAAGCTATAATCGAAATTACCCAAAAAGCCCGGTGTTCATAGAATTTATTATTTTTTGTTTCGGCTGTCATAATTTTATTATAACAAAAAAAATAAAATCCAGCGACGATTTTATTTTAAAAAATACTGCGGGACCAGGATTCGAACCTGGATAGCAGGCTCCAAAAGCCTGAGTCCTACCATTAGACGATCCCGCAATGTAATAATATTTTAGTATTAACATTTTATCGGCCGAAGCCCGAAATTGATCTTGAAGCAAGGAAATAAGTCAAAAGAGAATTAAAGGGCGAAGGCGAAGACGATCCCGCTATATATTTTGAGTTTGAAGCTGACTCTCTATTAATAAAAGAAAGGGTTCAAGGTTAAGATTTCCCCTTCCCTGATAAAATCCTACACTCTTAAATAACGGCGCACAGCTACTATTGAACTGACTACGCACAAAAATATAGAGACTAGCACTAAAAATCCGAATACCAACAAAAAATTATTATTAAAATAATTAACTATATTAAGATTATAACCAGTAAAGAAATTATTTAAAAAGGGCTCCAGGCTGTTTATTAGTGAATAAAGTAAAATAACTGAAATAATACTGGAAACCAAAGCATACAAAATACTCTCAATTATAAAAGGCGCTCGTACAAAATTATTAGAAGCACCGACTAACTTCATAATACCAATTTCACTGCGGTAAGAGTATATAGTAATCCTAATAGTATTAAAAATAACTAGAAATGATATAGTAGCAAAGACAACTATTAAAATCAAGCCAAAATGATTAATGTTACTAGTAATACTGGAAAGTCGGCTAATTAGAGTTTTATTATCCTCAAAATCATTTTCATTAGTTTGGATAATATCTTCATACTCATTAGACTGAGCTATCTGGCTAATAGCTTCATAATCATTGAGATCATTACCTCTGACTACTAGAACAGATCCCAAGGGATTATCTTCCAAGGCTTCTAAAGCTTCAATTATAGCTTCGTTATTTTTATGCTCTTCCCTAAAATCCTTTAAGGCTTCCTGAGGGGTAATGTGCTTCACTAATTTAACTTCATTCATTTCTTCAAAACGATTTTTTATCTCAGTTATTTCATTCTTTTCAGCACTTGGCTCAAAATAAATACTAAAATCCACCTTTTCTTTAACTGAGTCAAAAGTTTGATCAGCTACAATCTTTAAACTTCCGACTAAAGAGATAAGAAAAAGAGTCAAAATTAAAATAATAACAGTGACTAAAGAAAGCCAGCGATTACGCCAGAAATTCTGCCAACCTAGTTTTATTGATCTAATTAAAGTTAAACCGATCATAATTTTATAAAATATATTTGCCGCCTTCTTTATCAGAGATTATCTGGCCTTGATCTAAGGCTATTACTCTTTTTTTGAGATAATTTACTATTTCCCGATCATGCGTCACTAGAACAACGGTAGTACCAAATTCATTAATTTTTTTAAGTAATGAGATTATTTCATGAGCGTTGATTGAATCCAAGTTACCAGTCGGTTCATCAGCCAGTAAAATTTTGGGGCGGTGTACTAAAGCCCGGGCAATAGCTACTCTCTGTTGTTCTCCCCCAGATATTTCATGAGGAAAACGCTTTTTTTTATCTTCCAAACCAACAATTTTTAAAACTTGCGGCACTACTTCGTTAATTTTCTCACTTTTTTCTCCACAAACTTCCATAGCAAAAGCTACATTTTCAAAAACAGTCTTTTTCGGCAAAAGTTTAATATCTTGAAAAACAGTACCCATTTGCTTTCTTAGTAGAGGTACTTCTCTTGGCTTAATATCAGTAATATTCCAGCCACCAATAATAACCTTCCCTTTAGTCGGTTTTATTTCAGCCAAAACTAGTTTAACAAAAGTACTTTTGCCAGTACCTGACTGACCAACAATAGAAACAAATTCACCCGGATGGATATGGAGATTAACATTTTTTAACCCCACGGTATCTGGCGGATATATTTTACTAACGTTAACAAATTTTATCATAAATTTAGTTTATAAATTCCTGGGCATAATCAATCAATTTAACCATATCACTAATTCGGGTATTGCGAGTTGAACTGCCTAAAACTACGGCTTGGTATTCACGGCCGTTATTATGCTTAAATTCAACAGTCAGGCAATATCCAGCTTCATTAATAAAACCAGTTTTAGCCCCAACTACCGGGTAACTGGATAAAGAATTAGAAAAGAGATATAAAGGATTTTTTATTGTATTATAATCATTTTCATTTATAATATGGTAAGTATAATTGGCTTGAGTAGTCGCTTGTCTGACTCCTGGACGATTCATTATATAGTTGATTAATAGAGCAATATCTGTGCTGGTCGATTTGTTACCCACTGCCAGGCCAGTCGGGTCAGCAAAATGAGTAGAGAGCATATTAATTTTTTTTGCCTTAATATTCATACGATTAACAAACTCTTCTTGGCTCAAACCGGTTGACCTGACTAAAGCTAAAGCGGCGTTATTAGCTGAACCGGTGAGCATGGCGTTAAAGAGGTCACGTACACTAATTCTATCCTCTTCCTTAACCTTAATTCCTACTCCCGGTTCAGGGCGTGGTTTATCAGAATCTTGGATAGTGACTACTTTATCAAAATCAGGATTAGTTTCTAAAAAAACTATTGTTGTCATTAATTTAGTAATACTGGCTATACTGCGCTTTTGGGAGGAATTTTTCTCATATAATACTTTATAATTGTCAGCGTCATATATCATGGCCACGGGGGCTGATATTATTGGCATAGTAGCCCCTTGAACCGTCGGGCCTACATTAGTATTATCTTCTTCCAACGGTTCTATATGCACTTTTACTTTTCCCTGCCCAGCCGGTGCTAGAGTCTCAAAAGCAGTTAATGATAAATCAATAATAGCATTATCAGTAAAGGGCCCGGTAGATTTAACCCGGCAAATAACTGACTGATTGCTATCCTGCAAACTAGTTACTCTTAGCCTTGAATCCATGGGATAATCATTAGAAGCACAACCATAAGTATATTTAGAACGATACCAGGTGGCATAACCTTCAGAAGTTAAATCTTCTTCAAAAACAGCAATTTTTGAATAGGGTAAATGAGTGTAGGCTCTGACCCATTTATCCTGATAATTAGTCATTGAATATAGCGGTCGCCATTTATCCTGATTACTATCATAAAAATAAATTTTCTTAGTTTTATTGTTATCAGAATTATAATCAAGAACAATAATTACTTCCTTGGCAAATATTTTAATTGGGTCAGTAACAATATCAAATTCAAAAACATCACTAACACGAATCAGATTTTCTGGCTGTGGCAGACCCTCATCTGAAATTTTTTCCAGTTTTATATCGGCCGGGCGGTCTAAAACATATGGGAAAACAGCTAGTCTCATCAAGCCATCCGGTTTATCAATGGTGTATCCCCTCTTAATCTCACGGGAACCAAGATGAATACTGACCTTATTTTTATCTATAGCTTGAACCGGAGTAATCAGTAAAAAAATACTCCCTAATAAAATAAATATAAAGAGTATATAAAAATATTTTTTCTTACAATTGACTATTTGAATTTTAGGCATTTTTTGTTTATAATTTTGTTAAGGCAGGTATAGTTTAGTGGTAGAATATATCCTTCCCAAGGATAAGGCACGGGTTCGATTCCCGTTACCTGCTCCAAACTTAAATATTAACGGAAAATAAGTTTATTTCATTAAGTATTAATACAGGTTCTGCGCCTGAGGCGCATCAGCTTCTGGCTGAAATTCCCGTTACCGACTCCAGAAAACCTTAACTTTAGGTTTTTTTTATTATAACACAAAATTAATACTTTGTTAAACAATTTTTGAACTTTTTTTAATAAAATCATTTATATTTGAGTAAATATTTTCCCGTTTTTCATATTCTGACAAAAGTCCGTGTAAATGAGTATTAATTATATCCTTTTTATAAACGGTTTTAATTTTTTTATCCAAAAAATTTACACTTTCAGCGTTTATAGCTTGGTCATGACGCGACTGGATTAAATACACAGGAATCTTAATTTTTTCGGCCACAGCCTTGCTTTCCTGCACAAGCTTGTAAAATTGCCAGGCACTGTCCAGCGGAATTTTGGTATAAGAACAAGCGCAACGCTTTTCAAAATAATTATCTGTTTTTTTAGCCCAACCCTTTATCTTAAATTTTTTGAATCTTTTTATTAAAGGAATAAACCAAAAGGTTAGACGGGAGGGTTTGGTATAAATAGGAGTATTAATTAGAACCATACCTTTAACCCCTTTTTCCATTTCATTATACAAAATGGATAAGTCTCCGCCCATAGAAAAGCCAACCAAAAAAATTTCTTCTACCTGGTCTCTAATTTCATTAATTGATCTTTTCAGAGAATAATACCAGTCATAACGATTGGTTTTTTTTAAAACTGTGTGATGAATACCATGACCAGTTAAACGGATACCTTTAACTGTGTAGCCCTGCTTGGCTAAATAACGACCAAAGACCCTTAAATCAGCTGGCGAGCCAGTAAAACCGTGTATTAAAATTACTCCAACTTTATTTCCTGAAAAATAAAAAGGTTTTGAATTTTCCAAAAAATTATTATTTTCTTGTTTCATAAGATTATATTAAAGGCCAATTAATGAATCAAAAAGCCAATAGTTTAATACTTGTGAATAGTTTTATTAGACGGGCTAATTATCCTAAATTGCCTTTTTCCTCGGAAAATTAATAACTTAACCATTAAAAAAAGCTTTACTCTACTGCCAGACGTCTTGAACCGATAACCTAGGCTTTATTGGTCCGGGTAGGCTTGGAGCCGTCTTCCGGACTTGAACCGGAAACCTAACGCTTACGAAGCGTTTGCTCTACCAGTTGAGCTAAGACGGCCGGTAAGTTCAGCAGACAAAAGCCTGGCTCTACCAGTTGCCCGCTCGCCATTGCTTGCGCGAAGGCGCTAGCGGGCGAGAGCTATTTCGGATCCTTGGCTCCTGGCAAATCAATTAATCATTTTTTACTCTTTATTTCTCGCCTAAACAAACAAGCAAAAGCTACCCACCTAAAACATGATAATACTCTCGTATTATAGTATAAAAAAAGCTTTTAAAAAAGTAAAAGCGCTTTTCTTATTTTATTTTTTACTACTGATTAGTATTGGTGTTTACCCCTGGTAAAGAAGCACTGCCTAATTCTTTATCCCATTTTATATCCTTTAAAAAGACATAAATACGAGCTTTTTTAATTTCTTGGTTAATATAAGTATCAATATTAGCTGTTTTTATTAAAATGTGACTGGCTTCAAGCTCTAAATCCTCACCTTCGCCTTTTTTACTTAATAATTTTATTATATGATAGCCAAACTCTGTTTTTACCAAGCCAGAGGTTTCGTCTTCTTCCAAAGCCATAGCTGCCTGTTCAAATTCAGAAACCATTTCACCCTGACTAAAAAAGCCTAAATAACCGCCTTGGCTGGCTGTGTCGTCTTCGCTATATTCTTTAGCTAAATTTTCAAAAGACTTCTCTTCATTATTAACTTTTTCTAAAACTTCATCAGCCTTTTCTTTGGCTTGTTTATTTACTGATAAATTTTCATCAGCCACTAAAGCATCCTGTAATTTAGAGCGTAATAAATAATAACGAAGAACATTTTCTTTAAAATCCTCCGGCTGCCAATTATAAATCTCTTTTAAAATATCTTCTACTCCTTGCTTACTTTCAGACTGATTTATAATTTTTTGCATTTCCTGTTCAAGCTCCAAATCAGTCACATTAAGATCATAATCTTTGGCTTCTTGTCTAAGAAATTCATTTTTTATCAACCGACTTATAGAAAGCTGATTAATCTCTCTGTTATTAGGTTTAGCTTGATTAGTCTCAACAACAGGCATATTTTCGTAATAATAGCTTAAGGTTTCTTTATCTTCTAAAAAATCATGATAACTTAAAAATTTATAATTAACTAAAGCTGAAGGGTAAGGCACAATTTGGCTCACTTTTTTGGTAAAAGAATCTTGCCAGTTAAAACCATAAATGCCAATAGCAAATATTAAAATAAAAATTATTATCAGAGCCACTAATAATAAAAATATTAAGCTAATAACTTTACTTTTTTTACTTTTGATTTTTTTATTTGCTTCCATATATTTTTTTAATTAAAGAAATAACGCCACCATTTTTTTAAATTAGAAAATTCTATATTTTCCGCCGCTTGATTGCTGTTATTGGCTAGTTTTGTTGATTTATTAATATTCTCATTTGTATTTAAATTAGGGACTACAATTACATTTTCATCCTCTTTTTTTAAGCCCATTTTAAGCCTGGCTTCTTTTTCTCGAAACTCATCACTTTTTAAATAATCAATCAGATCTGAAAGTTCAGTATTTGACTCTTCCAATGCTTCTATCTCGGATTCTAAAGAATTTATTCTTTGTGATATTTGGTGTCGTCTAATCATCTCCTTACTCAAAGAAACGCCTAAAAATATAAGAACTGCTATACTAGCCACTATAAAAAGATTTGATGAAATTATTTTAATAAAGGGCGACTTTCTCTTACGAGGCATAGTTATAATAACTTAATATTAATTAATTGTAAAACTTATTCATTATCCGGTTTAAAAAGCTTTTTAATGGTTTCGTCATCCAGACGGCTTTTTATCTTATCAACAGCCTCCTGCAGATCAGTCTCTATATTTTTATCCTTATTTTTAAGATCTTGTCTTTGGGCATCTGTTATTATTTCTTGTATCTCATTAGGGTTTTTTATATTTCTTATTTCTAGATTAGCCTGATTACCAGCGGTCTGAATTTGAATTTGACCAAAATTAAAAATAGTGGCAAAAATCCCTTTAACTTTAAAACTAACATCTTGAATTTTTCTATAATTACATTCTGAAACTACCTTATGAAATAAAGTATGCTGGTCAATATCAATCACTCTTTTAGTAGTAATAATAATCATATTTTTTTTCCAAATGACCCAACTACGCATAATTAACAAAGAAGGTAAAGTAAGCACTAAAACAAAAACCAAAACCCCCCATAATCCTTTAGCAAAAAGCCAGGTAATTAAGAAAAAGTCTAGTAAGATTAGCAAGCCCAGCCAGAAAACTGGTTTAATTAAAACAATCGGGTGCTGACGCACTACTTTGATTATTTCTTCATTTTCTTCCAGATTTTTGTTATAATAATCTAAGTTCATATGATAAATAAGAAACGAAAAAGAAAAGTTAGAATTATTTGGTCTATTATTGCCGTGCTAGCAGTTTTAGGGCTTTTATTTTTGGGTATCGCCCCCTTATTTTATTAACGTTTTAACACCTCTAAATAAGCTTTAGTGGGTATCTCCACTTTTCCCTGAGACTGCATTTTTTTCTTACCCTTTTTTTGTTTTTGAAGAAGTTTTTTCTTACGAGAAACATCTCCGCCATAAAGTCCAGCCGTGACATCTTTGCGTAGAGCGGCTAGGCGGCTGGCCGCGATAATATCACCTTCAACCAGGGCCTGGATTTTAACCACAAACTGTTGACGGGGAATAATCTCCTTTAATTTATCCACTATCTGCCGGGCTTGCTTATAAGCGCTGTCTTTATAAACCAGACAGGATAAAGCCGGTACTTTTTCTTCAGCCACTAAAATTTCTATCCTAGTAATATCAGCTGGCCTGTAATCAATAAATTCATAGTTTAAGGAAGCAAAGCCAGAAGAGACACTCTTTAGTTTATCATAAAAATAGGTCAAAATGGAAGAAAGCGGCATTTCATAATGTAAAATAGCCCTGGTTTCCTGAGTACTGTGTAAATATTCAGTATTTAGGTAATTCCCCCGAAAATTTTCGGCCAAGGGCATAATTTGTCCGATGTATTTTTGGGGAGTAATAATATCAAGCTTAACAAAAGGTTCTCTAACCTCTTCTATCTCCTCCGGCTCAGGCCATTCTTCAGCATTGTGTATGGTTTTAGCTCTATTATTAGTTAATTTAACCTGATAAGCCACACTGGGCACAGTAGTAATGATACCAATATCATACTCTCTTTCTAGTCTTGCCTGGACTATTTCCAGGTGTAGAAGCCCTAAAAAACCGCACCGAAAACCAAAACCCAAAGCCCGAGAGCTTTCTGGTTCAAAAATCAACGAAGAGTCATTGAGTTTCAACTTTTCAATAGCTTTCCTCAAATTTTTATAATCATCTCCACTAGATGGAAAAAGACTGGCAAAGACCATGGGCTTTACCTCTTTATAACCAGCACAAGGTTTAATTTTTGAACCCTGATGGATAATAGTATCCCCTACTCTAATATCACTAATATTTTTAAAGCCGGTCACCAAATAGCCAATCTGGCCATTTTTTAATTGCTCGGTTTTTTTAAAAAAAGGACTGAAATAGCCTACTTCTGAAACTTCAGTAATTTTATTTTGGGCCTTAAATAAAATTTTATCACCAGCTTTTATTTGACCAGAAAAAAGTCGAGTATGCACGACCGCTCCCTTATAATCATCATAATTTGAATCAAAAACCAGAGCTTTTAACTCATTTTTCTCTTGTTCTGGCGGGGCTGGTATTTGTTTAACAATTTGCTCTAATATTTTTTTTACATTAGTACCTTTTTTAGCTGATATTTTAATTACTTCGCTTTCTTCTACTCCCAATAAATCACTTAATTCTTTAACAGACTCTTCTATTTGAGCATTGGGTAAATCTATCTTATTAATAACCGGAATAATAGCTAAATCATGATCTAAAGCTAAATATAAATTAGCCAAAGTCTGAGCTTGAATACCCTGGGTAGCATCTACTAATAGCACCGCTCCCTCAACCGCAGCCAGAGAACGCGATACTTCATAAGAAAAATCCACATGACCGGGAGTATCAATTAAGTTTAGTTCATAACTTTGATAATTTAAGCGAACCGGTTGTAATTTAATGGTTATACCTCTCTCTCTTTCTAAGTCCATCTGATCAAGAAACTGCTCTTTCATTTTTCTTCTGGGCACATGAGCGGCTAATTCTAAAAACCGGTCAGCTAAAGTTGATTTGCCATGATCGATATGGGCAATAATACAAAAATTTCTTATTTTACTAATCATATAAAAATTTGTTAAAAAATTCTACAAGATATTTCCTAGCGACTTTAGTCGCGTATGATTGAATTTGTGAGTAAAGTTTTTGTTAAGGATTACTACAGTACGCCACTGAAGTGGCTAAGAAATTCTATAAAGAAATACTATAAGATATTTCCTAGCGACTTTAGTCGCGTATGATTGAATTTGTGAGTAAAGTATTTTTTTATTAAAGATTATTATAGCTACGCCACTGAAGTGGCTAAGAAATACTATAAAATATTTCATCATAAATTTATTCACATCTAACTTTAAAATTACTTGCGGTAAAATCATTTTCCCTTATATTAATAACAGATCGGATATATTGATTAACATCCTTTTTATCCATTCTTTTAATAAGTGACTTATAACTGGAAAAAGGATATTTTTCTAATTCTTTAAACGATTTAATTTCTTTATGTTTTAAAGGATTACCCACTACATAACCGAGTGCTTTTGCTAACAAAACATCATCTTCAATTAAATATATGTAATATTCTCCCCACACTTCTTTCTTATTATCAGTCAATTTATTTAATTCATAAGAACTTCGACCATTAATTTGCTTTAATATTTTTGGCATAATACTTCCTTCTTTAAAATAAGCCACAAAATGGTAATGATTAGAGATAATACCAAAATTAAATTCTTTTAAATTATAAGCATTACATACTCTGTTTATCTGATCCAGAATTATTTTCTTTTTAGTATTACTATTAAAGAAGTGATACCTTTTATTTGTTGGTACAGTAACAAAATAATATGATTTATCGACAAAATATCTAGACATGATAATTTAAATTAATTTTAATATTATTTATTTAAATTACAGTACGCCACTGAAGTGGCTAAGAAATTCTACAAGATATTTCCTAGCGACTTTAGTCGCGTATGATTGAATTTGTGAACAAGGTATTTTTTTGCTAAGGATTACTACAGTACGCCACTGAAGTGGCTAAGAAATTCTATAAGATATTTCCTAGCGACTTTAGTCGCGTATGATTGAATTTGTGAGTAAGGTTACAGTACGCCACTGAAGTGGCTAAGAAATATTTATTTATAATTATTATTGGAATTATTCTTAGTATTATTAATAATTTTTTTCTTGGTTCTTCTAAACCAATTAGTGATTATTGAAATTTCATCAAAACGGAAAATCAAAGCTATTAATAAATAAACTATTATACCAGATAAACCAGCTATTAGGCCCTGTAAAAACACTCCGACAAAGGTGCTCATATCGATACCTAAGACCAAAAAACGCTTAACCAGCCAGATTACGCCGCCCATGACTATACTGGCCATGGCTATTTTCAAAGTGGAATTAATTATTTTTTTATCATCCAAATAGCCCATTTTATTCCTTAAAATACCCAGTAAAAGAATCATATTTATAATATTAGCAATGGAAAAAGAAAGGGCCAGGCCAGTCACTCCCATAACTTTACCTAAAATCACTGAGCCGATTATATTTATAACCAAAGAAAAAATACTGACTTTAACTGGCGTTTTAGTGTCATGGTGAGCATAAAACGAACGAGCCAAAACTGGGACTAAGCTTTGAGCAAAAAGAGATAATGAAAAATACCCCAGGGTCTGAGCGGTTAAATAAGTATCTTGCCAGTCAAAAGAGCCGGATCCTAAAATTACTCGCACCAGCTGAGCTCTTAATAAAAGGATTAAAACTGAGGCAGGTATTACTAAAAATAGAATACGTCTAAAGGTAACTGAAAAATGAAGCACAAACTTGCCAGTGTCTTTCTCAGCAAAAGCGCTGCTCATCAAAGGAAAAGCAGCTATGGCTAAAGAGACACCAAATACGTTGATGGGAAAACTCTGCAAATTATTAGCTAAATTAAAAACGGCGATTGAACCAGCCATTAAGGTCGAAGCAACGATGGTTATAACCAAACGATTAATCTGAAAAATAGCTAATCCAAAAGTGCGAGGTAAAATAAGTCGGGCCATTTTTTTAACTCCAGGATGATGGTAGTTAAAAACTCGTTTATAACGATAGCCTGTTTTTAAAACAGCTGGCAGCTGAATGACCATATGTAAAAAAGCGCCTAAAACTACCCCCCAGGCCAGACCTTCTATGCCCATACCCGGATAAAGAAAAAGAATACCAAAGATAATACCGACGTTATACATGATCGGGGCTAGAGCATAGGCCAAAAAGCGGCGAAAAGAATTTAAAATACTGGAAAAAACATTAGAAACGCCAAAAAGTAAAATTGAAGCTAACATAATACGAGTTAACCTAGTGGTCATAGCTTGTTTTTGCGCGTCAAAACCGGGAGTAATTAAAGAAACTAATTGGGGAGCAAAAATCAAAAATATTAATCCCAAGATAAATAAAAAAACTACTATAATATTCAAAATAGAATTAGCAATATGCCAGGCTTCTTTTCTAGCCAGGGCGCTTTTACCTTTTTTCCAATACTCAATAAAAATCGGAATAAAAGCCGAAGACAAAGCTCCTAAAACTAAAATATTAAAAATAAGATCTGGCAAACGAAAAGCGGCAAAATAAGTGTCTAAAATATCACTGGCTCCAAAAGAAGAAGCCAAAAGCCGGTCGCGCACTAAGCCTAAAACCTTTGATAAAACAGAAGCCGAAGCTATAATAATAGCTCCGCCAGCTACAGTGTTTTGAAGTTTATTCCAGACTTTTCGCCACATAATAATCTGATTTTAGCAGATTTTAGGCCTAAAATCAATCTAATAATAAAAATTTTATAACCAAAAAGCTGCCAGTAAGCTTTGTTAATTTCAAGACCTTCTTTTTTCGATGCGTTTCTTAAAATGCGAACATTTTAAGATGAGGAGAGAGATTTTGCAACTTAAAAGTAAAGTCTTTAATTTTAGGCTTAACTGACAGCTTTCTAACTTCAATAATATAACTATATTGAAGCTTTTGTCAAGTTAAAGATCCGTCTCAATTTTTAAATTATTAAAAACTAAGATAGACGGGTGCGCTACTCTGTTCACGCACCCAATGATCAGGTATACGAAGAAATTAATCGTTGCCGAGCCAGGTTATCTCCGGCGCGGAAATAAATGAGAGATTATCGACCAACAGCCCAGTATAGAGCTTTGATAGTACTTCATTCATCTGGCTATCTTTACGCTCATAAATCCAGTTGTTAGTCAGACCCATCCAAGTATAGGCCTGGTCTCTGAACACTTCTACTTTCCAAGAGCGGTCGAGACTGTCTTTGGTTAATTCTATCTCCACCTCGAAAGCGCTCGGAAAAGCCGCGTTGAAATACATCTGTACATAGCCATCGGTATTTGTGTACATTATCCATTCTACTTCTGAATAGATCGTTGTGGTCTCACAAATATCAATATGACAGGTACCACGGGCTATGACCTGTGACCAGGCTTCCCCATAAAACTTTTCATTTCTGATTGTCTTCTCTAGGCTATCGAGAGTCTGAGAATTACAGGTTTTCAAACATTCTGCCTGGCAAAGCGAGGCAATGAAAAGAACTGATACGAAAACGATAAAAAAATTCTTCACCGTATCCTCCTTTTTATTGCTGTTTTCGTAGGTAAACAGCAACCCTTTTTAAAGATCCGTCTCAAGTCTTAAAAGATATTTTTTAAGCTCTGAAATGGAAGGGCGATTTTTTTTGAATTATCAGTTAAATGCACCCTTTAATTTATGGTTTTATCAGGCTCTTTTTTAAGGACATTTAAATAGACTGTCTTCTATCATCACAGCCACCAGGCTGGAGGCGAGATAAATAAGTTTAGTTTCCCAAAAACTAATAAAAAAGTTAAGGGTTTATTAAGGAAGACAATTGAGCCAAAAAGCAAAGATAAGTTAGCTATTAATAGTAAATTAGCTCCGCCTATTATTTCTTTTTTCAGCCTTCTTTTAGCCGCATAATTTACCAGATAAAAAATGATAAAAAGTGCCAAAGCCACAATTATTCGGGTAACCTTGTCATTGGCTTTCATCATATTAATAAGTGATAAGTCTGTTAAACAGGCTTTAATCTTATGACTGATTATTCTTTGACTGAAATCCTGTCTGATCATCAAAACTAAAACTAAAATCACTGGAAACATTGTTAGAAAATTCATGATTAACTTTCTTTTTATAAAACCAATAAATTTTAAAGAACTCTTTTTCTAAAAAGACTAAATTATTAATCTTCTAGGAAAAAAGTAGGAATCTCTCATTCATCAAAGATGAAAAAGAGATTCCCGAAATGACAGTTGAGCTAGTCCATGGAAGAGAGGAAAATCAGCAAATCACCCTTATGGTCATAGCCCCTAATTATGTATCCATAGTCATCGCCTAAAGGGCATGGCGTGTAAGAGATAGATCCCGGGGAATGGTCAAGATAGATGTCATCCCAGCTACTGGGCTCCGTCCTTTTCTGCGTGAAGGGATTGATAAGATATTGGTCTTCAGGCAGAAAATCAATCAGACTGTCGCTTGTGGATGTCTGATCACTGGAATTCATCGGATAATTCCCTCCATTCTGAGTGGCAAAATCCTCAGCGGCCAATTGTAAAGTATAGCAGTTGGCCTTGACTTTGGCGTCCCGGTCCTTATTAATGAAATTCGGGATCGCAATAGCCGCCAGAATACCGAAAAGTACTACCACGATCATCAGCTCAATCAGAGTAAATCTTTTGTTATTCAAGATTTACCCTCCTTTCTTTTTAGGCTCCTTTTTTAAAAAAGGAGCATCTAAAATTAACTCACCGCCTTCTATCATCTATCATCACAGCCACCAGGCTGGAGGCGAGATAAATAAGTTTAGTTTCCCAAAACTAATAAAAAAGTTAAGGGTTTATTAAGGAAGACAATTAAGCCAATACCAGATTACTCCGGCTAAAATGACTTAAATTATCTCCAGTCGATTGACCTGGCTAAAATAACCAAGCTTTCTCGCCTCCAAGATGGCAGCTATGATTTTATATTTAATGAACAATTTCTTCAACCTTTAATTAATTTAAAAACTAAAGAAATTGGGGGAGCACTTAATATTTGTCTATCTTATTAAGCGCTCCCAAAAAAGTTTTTACTTTCTCCTATATAACACGGGATTGCCTTCAGCAATCCTTAAATTTTCATTCTTATCAGCCGCCCGTAAATAAAGTAATATCCAGACAACCAAGGGGACAAGAAAGAAAAGAATAGCTATCACCGGCTGCTCTGGCATGACCTGCCAGAATATACCGAATTTCTTATTCATCAGCAGTCTCCATAAGCCCCAGGCTATTGCCGTTTGGAGAACCAGAGCTATAAAAACCAGTCCTCCCATAACATGCCCGAAAACAAAGACTGGTTCCTGTTCACCCGAAATACAACCATTCAAGTACCACCTGACAAACTTGGTGGCACCTAAAAAGGCAACTACAGACACTATGACTAAGGCACTAGTCATTTCCTCTCCTTTCATTATTTGCTTTTTAGGCAAACTTTCAAAATAAACAATTTATCAAAGAACTAACTCTCCTAAAAGCACTAAATTATAATGCTTTTGGGGAAATGAGGGACGATCTATGCTTTTGAAAAGTGAAATCGTCTTTCTAAAAAATTGGTCTTAGCGGTCTATGGCTGGATATAAATCCAACCAAATTTCTTCTATAAAAAAAATTTCATAATTGAATCTCCCGAGCACAACAGTGCGTAGCATACCCCGGCCTTTCCTTTCTTCAACTATGGATTCAACTTTTTCTGAAAATGGCCCGTTATAAACTTCTCTTCCATACTCATAGATTTTAAATATAGTGGTTGTATCAACACTATATTTATCAGAATCCAGATAGAAAAAAGTTAGGAGTTCCCCAAAACGCACCCATTCGCGAAAAGACAACTTTCCGGAAGCCTCCAGAATTTTATTGTTATTCTGCACTATTTCTACCGGCGGAGCCGCCTGGATGGAAATCGAAAATAATACAAGAACTAAGAAAAAAACTAAGCGCTTCATAATGCGCTCCTTTCTTTTAATGGCCGAACGACCGATTAAAAACCAACTTATTAAAGAACTAACTCTCCTAAAAGCACTAAAATTTGCTTAATGCCTTTGGGAAAATGGGTAAAGACTCAAATCGCTCAATAATATAATCTAACTTATTACACTATATTTAAAGTGTTTTAACTTGACTTTTGTCAAAAACATAGAGTACAATAAAGAGACAAATTTTGATGGCTTACAAGGAATATCAATTATTATGAAAAAAGTAAGAAAAAAACAAATTACTTTAAATGAGCTGGCACGCATGGTTTCTCAAGGCTTTTCTGAAACCGCAAAAAAATCAGAAACTGCCACTAAACAGAATATTAAGTCTCTTGTAGAAAGAATGGATAAATTTGAAAGTAAAATGGGTAAACTAGAAGGAAAAACAGAAAATCTTGAAACAAAGACTTCTCGTATTGAAGCTAAGTTAGACCGCGCTCTCTACAAGGAAATGGCCCGACTAGAAGAATTAATCCATCAAATTGCCCGAAAAACTAAGGTTAAATTAGAATATTAAATTTTCAAAATACTTTTTGTATTAATCCTATAACATATCTGTTATGGGATTTTTATTTTCTCTCCTAAAAGCACTAAATTATAATGCTTTTGGGAAAATGAGGGACGATCTATTCTTTTGAAAAGTGAAATCGTCCCTCTAAAAATTAATGTACAAGGGCAAAGGTTCTGCATCCTTTGCCAGCGGCAAGATTTAAGGTTTTATCCTGTCCCTTAAAAACTTGCTCGCCTCCTCGGCCCCTATCACCTTGATTCGGACATGATCATCCTTATCTTTATCATCGAACCAGATTGTGTGGGGGTCGTCGGTGGTGTACAGGAATCTGACGGCCTTGTCACCCATTATCCCCGTCTTCATCCTGTAAAGGGAAATTAAGTGTTCCTCTCCCACGTCACTCGCCTTGGCAAGCCCACTGCGAGTGAATCGCGGGGCACTTTTTCTAAACTGCTGTCCCAGCAGTTTAGATTTTTCAAGCGGGAAGAGTTTAGTCCAGGACACAAACTCTTCTCCATAGTCGCCACTATGAAGCTCATGGCGAATGATTATTTTCACCTTGGGAGAGAGATATTTTTTTATCTCTCTCAGGTTGGTGTCTGTCAAGACGGGGTACCCCGCCCCACTTGACCAGACATCTTCTTTTATTAACAACCCCCTGTTGCAGAGGGTTTTAAAGACGTCGACCACCAACTTTACGGGGTCATAATCTGGATGTTTAAATCTTCTAAGTACATATTTGAATATGTACTCTTCTATTTCCCAGGGGTGGCAAGTTATATATTTTGCCACCTTTTTTTTCATTACCTGGGATTCAAATCTATCTGGCCATTCTATTACTTTCTTAGCCATGTTTCCTCCTTCTCTCATACGAATCCTAGCAATTCGTATAACGGATTATAAAATTCTTTTTGCGGCTAGAACGCAAATTTTTGAACTTGCAAGGAAAAAAATTCCTTGCTAAATAATCCGTGAAGGAGATTTTACTCCCACGGCTGCCCTCTCGGACGTGCCTTGTTCCGGCGCTCAATCTCAAAATACTTTTTTAAATTTGAAACTAAGCGCCGGAACCAGGACTGGTAAATATATTATTTTTATCAAAGAACTAACTTTCCTAAAAGCACTAAATTATAATGCTTTTGGGAAAATTGAGACTTTTTATAAAGAGAAGTCTCAAAAACTCATCAGACCCTTTAACTATCCTGAGTTTAAAGGGAAAAGCCAAAAGGTCTTTTTAAATTACTAATCGTGTGATATGAAAGAAACATATCACACGGTATTGCAACAGCCATAAATATTATTCCAGACAGACCACTATAAGCCTTAAAGATTAAGTAAATAGCAAGAATAATATTTATTTCAATTGCCGTAATAAACATTATATTCAACTTATGCAGCATTACTTCCCCTTTCTTTTAGACGTTTCAAAGAACTAACTTTCCTTCCTGAAAAAATTAAGCTTTAATTAACCTTCTCAGGAAGGAAGGAGAGAAAAAGTGTTTATTTCTTCTCTCCTTTTGATGTGGGGATAGGCCAGCGGGTGACTGGCCTCGGTAGGAAAATATGTGGGAAAAATGAACTTTTTTAAGACAATCATTTATTTTAAATCACTGGCTTAAAAAAGAAGGGGAAGGCTGGATCTTATGAATATGTAGATATAATTTAGATATTCAACAGAAAATTAAGCCTTCCCCTGATATGATGATAATGTGCTATAAAAATAATATAAGGTACAAATTTTGGTAGCGACTAGAGAATTCTCCTCTTAAAGTCTAGCAGAAGGAGGTTAGATTATTAATTGGTCACTTCTACTGCAAGTAGAAGGCCTTAAAAGGTAACCTGATGGATAACCCAGATAACTCCGGATATAAACATCATTATGTTACCCCATAATCTTTCTTCCCTCCTTTGGCCAGACTTTAAATATTTAAGTAGAAAATTACTGGTGGAGGGGCTAAGAAACATGAAGTCTCCGCCCCTCCTATTTTCCTAAAATTTCAGGAACAAATACTGGGCAGTAGCGGACAGCTAATATTCTTTAAAAGAAATTAACCTTGGCCAGCTTCCGAAAATCTAAGTCCAGTTTAGGCCGGACCTAATTTTCTCAGGTGGCCTCAGATCATCCTCAAAGCTTTTATTCTTTGTAAGATAATCCTTACTACCCCCCAATATTTGTTTCTGAAAATAAAAGTCTTTAACAAAAAGAACTCTCATCTTATTCTAGAGAGAGCTCTTTTTATAATAAAAGGTTTTATTTTAATTGAATTAATTCAACTATAAAAATTATATTGGTTGACAAGAAATTTCTTTCTTGACTCTCTCCACTTATTTAGTTGTCAAAGAGTGATTTTCCTTTAATCACTATTTTTCTACTGTAACAAGTCATCATATATCAAGCTTTAAATTATGTCAAGGGCTTTATCCACAGCCTTGTAAGAATTTGGGCTAATATTAGGTAAAATATAAATTATTATAGGCTAATTTTGGCCATTTTTTTCCAAAATAACGCCATAGGCTTTGTCTGTATCCAGATTATCAGAATACTCAATTATGTTTTCGGCCTTGTTAGTATTCTGATCAGTTTGATCAATAACCTGATAATTTTGGTCCAGAGTTAAGCTGGTATTTATGAAGCTGTTTTTAGCGCCGGGCTGTTTTTGTATGTATAAAGAATAAAGGTCTTTTTTATCCTTTATTTTAAAAGGTAGCTTATATTTTATAGTGACTGTCTGGCTCTCCCCTACTTCTAAACCGATCCAATTAGCAAAAACTGTTTTATTAAATTCCTGGGTTATCCGAGTATTACTTCGCTCATGAATTATAGGATCTTTTTCCTGGGAAAGTAAAAATGAATCTTCAATTGCTTCTTTTTCCGGATAAATTAGTAAATTTTTATCAATTTGATCAAAACCACTAACTTCAATCAGCTGACTGCCTGGTGGCACATAAACCCTTAAATAATCCATATTTTTTATTTTGGTAAAATAATTTTCCGGATTGCCATTATGCCGTCTTTGAATGGTTAAAGTATCAATAACACGGCCGTCAGCTTTAATCTCCGCCTGATGGTAAATTTCTTGCTTTATCACTCGGTCTGTTTTACCACCGCCGATATTAGTATTGACCACCATTAAATAATCTCTCTCTGCTTTTTGAACTTGGCCGCCCCAGTTTAATTTTTCAACTTTATTTTGTAAGTCTTCATCCTCAAAATATATCAAAATATCTTTTTCTTTTAAGGACTTTTGTAGAGTGTTAATGACATCAATTATTTTATTATTTTGGGTATTAAAAATCTTTTCCAAAAGTAAGGGTATCAAATCAGCAATAATTTGCTTGGGCTGGTTAACTTCTTTATCATATTCAAGCTCAACCTGTTTTTGGGTCTGCTCTATAAAATTATCGCTAGTGATAACCGTTTCATACTTATCTAAAGTGATAGGGCCGGTTATCTCTAGTAAGTTAACCACTACGTCCGGAGTCAAGGTTACTATACCATCAACTGAAAATCCTCTGGCCTTTTCATAAAACCAGTTAATCTTTTCGGCACTGGTGGGAAAGTCAGCAAACCAGTTGGCGTCTTGTATCTGCCATTGGTTATTGATCAGCCACAAAGGCTTGGGGGGAATAATTTTTTCCTGAAAATCATCATTAATTTCATAAGGACCCCGGGGGGGCACTTCTAGTATTTTAATCTGACCTCGGTTAACATTTACCAGAGCTAAAGAACCAATAAAACCGCCGGTTGGTCTAATTTCCGAATTATTTTGAAAAAGAAACAAGTACTCTTTTTGGCCCTCGGGCGCTAAAAAACCGCTGGCTATATTAAAAACTTTATTCATTTTACTTATATAGCCATCAAACTCCGGTAATATATTCTGCACTCTTTTTACCTCTTCTCTGTATTCAGGCGGCAAACTATCAGCATCAACTTTATTTAAATGGCCTTTTAAATCATTAAAAAGTAAATTTATACGTTTAATATTACTATTTAGATTTATCAGGCTTTCAGCCAGATTAAGCTTATTTTTGTTTAAAGAAGTCTGACTAGTTAAGGGCTTAATTTTTTCACTAATCAGCTGGCCGATTTCAGCCATATCTTTCCCGGCTTTTAAAAGATGCTGACCCGAAGTAATAGTTTTGCCTTTAATTGGCACTAATTTTAAAAGAGAAAGTAAAAATCCGTTAATTTGGCCCAGTTCTTTTTCCGCTTCTTCAAACTTTTCTCCAGCTTTAACAAATCCTGTCTGAGCTTTTTCTAAATCAAAGTCAGCCGCGGCCGTGCCAGCGCTTTTTAAATTTTCCATGGCTACCACAGAAACTCCTAAAACACGGCCTTTTACTTTATCAATATTTTGATAACCAGCCAATAAAAATAAAGGGACGATCAAAAAAAGGCAGATTATAGAGAAAGCTCCAATTTTGGACCATTTAATTTCAAACTTATATTGTTTAATTGGTCTTCCTTTTTTAGACTTAATTTTTTTAGGCTTACTTTTAGATTTTGCTTTTTTAGTAAAATAAAAATAATCAAAAAATTTCTTTTTTTCCTGCTTTTGTTTTTTTTCCTCCTCGACTAAAACTTTTCTCAGATCAATAATATTATCCGACGGAATATTTAGATTATTTTTTGTACTTTTTGATTTATTTTTTGCCATTTATCTAATTATTTAATTCATATATTGATAATGTTTTTTGAGCTAAATTAATCCATTTGTATTTTTTGACTTGTTGATAGCCTTTTTCTCGCATCATTTCTCTAGTTTCTTTGTTTTTCAATAAATATTCCAGTTTTTCAGCCATATTATCGAGATCTTTAGGGTTAAAGTACTCAGCCGCATGGCCCAAAACCTCAGGCAGACAAGATTGATTACTGGATAAAACTGGCAAACCTTGGCTCATAGCTTCCAAAGGAGGCAGGCCAAAGCCTTCAATTAATGAGGGAAAAACATAAAGTTTCGCCTTTTGATAAAGGAATTTAAGCTCTTCATCACTAACATACCCTAAAAATTTTACTCTCTTACTTAATTTTAACTCTTTGACGTATTTTTTCAAACGCTGAAAAAAATAATCCATTTTACCGACCAAAACAAAATAAGGGGCTATTCCTTTTTTTTCTAATAATTTAAAAACTTTTATAAATTTTTCCAAATTTTTATGGGGGTAAGCATTACCCACATAAAGAATATAAGGCGGTTTAAATTTATATTTTTGAAAAAAAGCCTCACTATCTATATTAGCTATTGTTTTTTTAAAATCACTAGTGGCTTCATAGGTTACTGATACCTTACCTTTAGCCAATGGAAAATTATCTTCAATATCTTTTTTAGAAAAATTAGAAACTGTAATTATTTTCTGCGCCTTTTTTATAGCCTGTCTGATAACCAGCTTATAAAGCAAGTGTTTCATCTTATACAGAAAAGGACCCAGGGTAGAAGCTCTTTCTGTAGGAAAGCGCGTTAAAATCAAATCATGAATAGTGACTATAAATTTACCTTGATAAAACAAAGGAACATTAAAGTGAGGAAAATGCATTAAATCGAGATTATATTTTCTGGTTAAAAGCGGCATCCTGATCTGTTCAGCTAGCGAATACCATCTAAAATCAGCTATCACCTTTTTAAAATTATCTGAAGAAGGTTGAAATTTCTTAAAATTTTCTTTTCTTAAAAAAACTATATAATCATTTTTCTGATCAATTTTATCTAAATACTGTAATAATTTCTCTGCGTATCGTCCTAAACCCTTAGCTTTTGGCCCGTAAAAACGAGCATCAATGCCAATTCTCATATTTTAATAAATTTCCTTTTTTTCTTCACTCTTAAAATAATCTACAAGATAAACTAAAAATAAGCCCAAAATTAATCCTACCACTAAGCCAATGATTGTATTTAGCCAAAGATTAGGGGTAGTTTCCACCACCACTGGCGAAGAGGCTTGGGCTTCAAATAATGAATCAGAATCAGAACTTTTATTCAAGGCTTTAACTTTGGCATTAATTACTTCAATAGTAGCCGCCGCTATATTTTCAGCCTTTTCTTGGGTTTTTTCTTTAAACTTCACATTAATATTTTGAGCTGAGTACTTTTTGGTATTAAAAAAAGTAGCAAATTCCTCTAAAGAATTATACTGGGGGCTAATATTTGCCTTTTCATAAATCTCCAGAACTACCGAAGGAGTGGAAAACCAGCTGACCACTGTTTGTGAAACTAAGTCTGAAGCCTGAATGGCATAATAACCGTCAAACTGATAATCTTGTGTTTCTTTGGTATTTATCCGGTTAACAGCAAAGGAAACCGAGGCTTCATAGGTATTAGGTTGAAAATAGCTAAATAGAAAAGCAGCGCCTCCAATAAGCAGTATCAAGGCAATAACTAAAATTAAATGTTTTTTAACAATTTTTAAATATTCTTTTAATTCCATTTTTTATTTTTTAATTATTAATATATTTATTATAATAGTTTTTAACAAAATTTTTAATATTTTCTTTAAACCGGACTGTGTCAAAATTAAGGGCGTGTTCTTTAATTAATTGTGGGTTAAATTGATTTGGTTTAAATCTAATAACTTTATCAGCTAAAGCCTCCCATTCCTGATCTTCAAAAAAATCTCCGGTCTCCCCTGCCTTTACTGTTTCTAGAGCTCCGCCAGCCGCGTAAGCAATAACCGGGCGACCAGAAGCCATTGATTCAATAGGGGTAATACCAAAATCCTCTTCTTGAGGATGAATAAAAGCAATACTTTGACTGTATAATTTTTTTAATTCTTCTTCACTCACTTTACCCAAAAATTCAACATTATCCTTAGCCATTTCCTTTAATTTCTCCATTTCTGGACCGACTCCAAATACTTTTAAAGGAATACCCAACCGACTAAAGGCTCGAACTGTAATATCAAAGCGTTTATAGGCAACCAGGCGGCCACCGGTTAAATAGTAATTACCTATTTTATCAGATATATAAAATTCTTTGGTTTCCACTGGTGGATAAATAATTTTAGAAGAGCGACGATAATATTTATTTATTCTTTTTTCTACACATTTTGAATTAGCAATAAACTGATCAACCCTTTGAGCTGCGGAAAAATCCCATAAACGTAACTTTGTCAGATAAAAAGGTAAAATCTTCTTAATCAGGCGATTATAAGAGAGTTCCTGGACATAACTGTGAGTATCAGACCAAAGATACCGAGTGGGAGAATGACAGTAACAAATATGAGCTGTTTTGGGTAAAGTAATTACCCCCTTAGAAAAAGCCGAGGAAGAAGATAAAATAAGATCGTATTCCGTTAAATCATAGCTTTCTACAGCTGAAGGCATAAACATTAAAAACCACTTATATTTTCTTATTCCCAAAGGAAATTTTTGAATAAAAGAAGTGCGAATATCTTTATTTCTAAAAACTTTATTTGCTTTTTTCTTATCGTAAACCAAAGTATAAGTAGGGGCTTTTGGATAAATCTCCTGGAAAACTTTTAATACCTTTTCGGCTCCTCCGTCCTGAGCTAAATGTTCATGTATTAGAGCTACTTTCATATTAATTAGCCGATTTAGTGGATAAGACTACAAAAGGTGTTTTTAAAATAATTTGTAAATCCAGTTTTAAAGACCAATTTTCAATATAATGGATATCAAGTTTAACCTCTTCTTCAAAAAGCAAATCCGAACGGCCAGAAACCTGAGCTAGTCCGGTTATACCTGGTTTTATAGCCAAAAGCTTTCGATGATGTTTTTCATAACTAGCCACTTCTTCGGGTTCATGGGGCCGGGGACCAACTAAACTCATCTCACCTCTTAATACATTAAATAGTTGTGGTAATTCATCCAAACTGGTTTTCCTGATAAAGCGCCCAACTCTAGTTATTCGGGGGTCATTTTTTATTTTAAATAAAGGGCCATCTTTTCTTTCATTCATGGCTACTAAGTCTTTTTTCATAGCATGAGCTCCTTTTATCATGGAACGAAATTTAAAAAGGGTAAATCTGCGCCCCCCTTCTCCAATTCTTTTTAGTCTGGCAAAAACCGGACCCCTTGAATCTATTTTAACCGCCAAAGCTACTATCAAAAATAAGGGCAATAAAATTATTAGAGCCAAAAATGATAAAACTATATCAAAAAATCTTTTTATAATTTTGCCCCAGCCGTCTAAAGGAGTTTTTTTGACTTCAATAATAGGTACTCCCCCAATAGCATTAACATCCAAGTGTACACGCTGGGCCTCGGCCAGACCAGCGGCGTATTTAAAGATAATATGATGGTTATTACAAAACTCAATTTCATTTAAAACCTGCTCCTTTGCTAGATTACTTTCAGCCTGAATTAATTCATCAATATTATTTTCTTTTATTATATTCTCTGCTTTTGCCAAATTTTCCTCGGAAAAATTATCAAGACAAGCCACTATCCGATAACCAAGATTAGGGTATAAATTTATCTCTTTAACAATATTATCTGCTTCTTTATCTTGACCCACCACCAAAACTTTATGAACACCAATGCCTTTTTTAAATAATGATCTCTGAATTAAGCGGACAAAGAAACGGCCTATAGAAACAAAAATTATACTAAAAATATAACCGGTTAAAATAATAAAGCGAGAAGAAAATAGCTCACGCTGAAAAAAGGTGACTAATAGTAAAAGCATAAAAGCCGCTGAACAAGCGACAAAAACCTTAGCATACTCATCGACTGACCGACGAGTACCTTTAATATTATATAAACCAGACAGGGTAAAAACAATCAAAAACACAAGACTAACCACTAAAATTATAAACAAATATCCCGTAAAACTCATTTCATAAAAAACCGGCCTGATATCTGTCAGAGCGGTTTCAAAACGCAAATAATAGGCTAATAAACCAGCGGTAAGCAACATTAAATAATCTACTGGTATTAAAATAGCTGAGAATATTAGCTCAGATTTTTTCATAAGAAAGAAAATAATATTAAAGCCCAAGCAAACCTATAAGCCGAATTCTGTTCCGCCTTCGCTCTGCGCTCGATGCTTGAGCTTCGGCGGACAGGCCCCTTTATTTCTAAAAAAATAATTAATATTAAATTTGGGACTTGTCCGCCGAAGCCCGAAGTTTAAACACAGGGCGAAGACGGAGATGATCATCTATCTAGACCCAAATCTTGCGACCGGGTTCAAGCGACCTACCTTCCCACATTATAAAATGGGAAACTTTTTGGTCTTGCACCAGATAGGGTTTACACCCTTTATTTGTCACCAAATAAAGGCGTAGGCTCTTACTCTACGATTTCACCCTTACCTATTTTCGGATAAGTTGAAAAATAGGCGGTATACTTTCTGTTGCACTGGCCCGAGAATAATCTTGGTCAAAAATTCGCGCGAGCGTTTTTGACTTTATGATTACCCTGGTTCTTGTTAAGAACTATCCTTTTCCCCGCCTTCGCTCTGCGCTCCACTTGAGCTACGTCGGGCATAGCCCCTACATCATAAATTAGTAAATAAGAGGCCTTGCCCACGGAAGCCCGAAGTTTAAACAAAGGGCGAAAGCGGGAGGTGTTCGGACTTTCCTCCCCCCAGCCAAAAGACTGAAGAGTGATCATCCGGTTTACTTAGGCATTTAATACTTTAACCTAAAACAAGGTATTTGTCAAGATTAAATACCTTATAAAAAATTCACTTATTTTGCTTCATCAATAGCTTCATTTACCAATTTATCGGCTTCTTTATTTTTTTCACGCCGAATATGAGTAAAAGTAACTTTATCAAAAGACTGGCGTAGATTCCAAATTTTAATAAACCAGGGACCTAGTTCTTTATTTTTAATCTTAAACTCCATATTCAACTGATTTACCACTAGCTCTGAATCAAGAAAGCATTCAATATTTTTGGCGCCAACCTCCTTGGCTTTTTGCAGGCCGAAATGGATGGCCTGGTATTCAGCTTGATTATTAGTGGCTTTACCAATATATTTTTTATATTGTCCTATTAATTTATGACCCTGCCAGATAACCACGCCAAGACCAGCCGGACCGGGATTACCCCGAGCGCCGCCGTCAGTATAAATTTGATATTTCTGATTACTCATTTTTTTATTTTTAGATCAATAATTTTAAGTTGAATTTCTTTGGTCCCATTCCACTCATTAAAACTTACCTCGCAAACTAAATCTATTTTCTGACCATTTTTTAAATTTTTAGCTAATTCTTGTTGATAAAAACCAATACATTTTCTAACCGTATGGTCATCTTGTTTAACCATCAAACGCAAATGATTAGTGTTTTTACCAACCAGATCAAAATTAACCACTGTTAAATTTTCTAATAAAAATAAGGGTTTTTTATTGCCCTGACCAAAAGGCTTAAACTCCTCCAATTCATGCAAAAGATCATGGGTTATTTCTTCTAGTTTGACTTTTTTTTCTATCACTATTTTTGGAAAAAGATCAAGGTCTTTTAATCGCTCTTCTCCTAATATCAATAATTCTTTATTAAATTCATCAAGTCTATCCCTGGCTTTTAAAGTAAAGCCACAAGCAGCCGCATGACCCCCGTAATCCTTTAAATGTTTTCTTAATTTTTCAACTGCTTCAATAATATCAAATTCCGGAATACTCCGGCCTGAAGCAATGACTTCATTTTCTGATTGGCTAAGTACTATAATCGGCCGGTAAAATTGATCACAAAGACGTCCAGCCACTAGTCCGATTAAACCAGCTGACCAATCTTGACCAAGAACTGAAATAATAGATCCTTTGGCTTTTTTCTCATCAATCTGTTCCTTGGCCTCACCAACCATTTTCTCAGTAATTTTTTGCCTTTCTTTATTAGTTTTTTCCAGACCCTCTACAATCTCTTCAGCTTCTTGATTATCCCCGGTGATTAGTAATTTAAAAGAAGTTGAAGCGTGGTCTAGCCGGCCGGCGGCGTTAAGTCGCGGTCCGAGCTGAAAAGCAATATTCCAAGCTTCTAATTCTCCCAAATTAAGACGAGACTTTTTAATTAATTTTCTTAAGCCAATTTTTTTAGTTTTATTTAAAACTACTAAACCATATCTGACTAAAGTGCGGTTTTCGCCGATCAGACCGACACAATCAGTAACCGTGCCAATAGCCACTAAATCCAGCAGCCATTT
Organism: Patescibacteria group bacterium; assembly: GCA_034520665.1. Taxonomy (NCBI): domain Bacteria; species Patescibacteria group bacterium. The sequence continues at coordinate 330,293 of JAXHNJ010000001.1, read as the reverse complement.
TTCATAACCCCGAGGAATATCAAGCCCTTTTTTTCTGGACTCTTTTATTAAAGCCTGGGCTAATTTAAAAGCTACTCCCACCCCAGCTAAATCTTTAAAGGGATATTTTTCCTCCTTAACTTTAGGGTTGATGATAGCAAAGGCTTTATCCGGCGGATTCAAGGGTTCGTGATGATGATCCGTGATAATTACATCAATACCCTTTTTATTGGCTAAGGCAATTTCTTCTTTATTGGCAATACCACAGTCAACCGTAATCATCAAATCAATATTCTTATCTACAAATTCTTTAACCGCCTTTTCATTTATTCCATAACCTTCAGTCATACGATACGGAATATAAACCTCTATATTTTTAAAACCTAGTTCAGTTAAAACATTGTAAATAATGGCCGTAGAAGTAACACCATCAGCGTCATAATCACCATAAATAGCCACTTTTTCCTTTTTTTCTAGAGCTTTAAAAATTCTTTTGCTCGCCTTTTTCATATCCTTAAATAAAAAAGGATCATGCTGGTCTTCTCCATAATCGAGATTTAAAAACCCATCAATATCTTTTTGTGTTTTAAGCTCTCTATTATAAAGCAACTGTAAAACAATCGGGTCAATTTCCGGAAACTGGCTAAAAAATTTATTTGGTGCTTTGTCTAAAATTTTCCATTTTTTCTTCATGTTAGAATAATTTTATCATTTTTATCTTTTAAAGACAAATAAAAAAGGTGGTTTTAAAGCCACCCATTTATTTTTTTAAAAACTATTAAATTTTAATTTGCGGAATTTTATCCCTTTTTGAAGGATTTAAGTCTTTGAGCAAATCTTTTTCATAAGTGGATTTTTTTAACTTATAAAATAAGCCCACCGGAATCTTAGCCTGGCCATTATCTTTTTGATAATCCCATTTTTCAATTAAGCTCTGCGCTTGTTTTTTAACAGATAATTTATTATTTTTTACTAAGGAGACTTTTTTATTATAAAATTCTCTGGTGTCAAAAAAAGAAACACAAGGCTGTAAAATATCTATAAAGGAAAATCCTTGGTGTTTAACGGCCTGCTTAATTAAATTCTTAAGATGATTTATCTTACCGGAATAGCCGCGAGCAATAAAAGTAGCGCCAGAGTCTAACATTAATTTTAAGGGATTAAAAGGCTTTTCAATACTGCCCTCGGGGGTTGATTTGCCGACAAAGCCCTGGGGCGAGGTAGCAGTAAACTGACCGGTAGTTAAAGCAAAATTGCGGTTATTGTGAATCAAAACTGTAATATCAATATTTCGCTTGGCCGCGTGAATTAAATGTGAAATACCTTCGTTATAGCAACCACCGTCCCCCTGAAAAGCAACTACTTTAAGATTAGGATTGCCCATTTTTATACCTTCAGCTGAAGTTATTGGCCGGCCGTGCAAAGCGGAAAAACTGTTCAGATTTATATAATCGATAATTTTTGAAGAGCAACCAATACCACTAGTGATAACAAAATTTTCTTTTTTTATTCCCTCATCAATCAACTCCTGAACGGCTTTTTTAAAAGCCGCTAAAATTGTAAAATTACCACAACCAGGACACCAGGTGTTTTTAGCTTTAGTATTTAAATTTATTTTCTTAGCAGGCATATAAATTTACTTTACTTTATTGATTATTTCTTCGGCTATAAAAGGCCGCGCGTCATATTTAAGGATTTGTTTATCCACTTTAATATTATAACCTTTTAATATACGACCTAATTGAGCCGTAGCATTGGTCTCAGCTAAATAAACTTTTTGTACTCCTTTTAAAGCTTGCTTCATTTGTTTTTCTGGAAAAGGCTGTAAAATTATTGGTTGAATTAATTTAAGGCCCAGCTTTTCAGCCGCTTCCAGGGCCGGTCCCTTGGTTGAACCCCAGGCAATTAAGGCCTTTTTAGCCTTTTTATCTCCATAAACCTTTACAGCTGGTAATTTATTAACTTCTTTTTTCATGGCTTCAAATTTTCTCAATCTTTTGTTCTGCATATCTTTAATCGGTCCGGGCTCTTCAGTGGTTAATCCGTTTTCTTGGTGTTCATAACTGTTAGCTTTAATAACCTGGTTTTTCTCACCAGGAAAAGCCAAAGGTGAAATACCGTCCTTGGTTTCTTTATAGCGTAAATACTTGCCTTTTTTTGACCAAAGTTTTGGCTTTTCTTTTTTAATTTTATCCAAAACTTTTTTATCAAAAGTAAAAGTGCTTTCAGAAATCTCTTTATCAATCAGTAAAATTGACGGGGTTTGAAACTGCCAGGATAAATTCAGGATTTGTCCGCCCCAAAAGCAAGCCTCATCAGCATCTCCTGGAGCAATAATAAATCTTAAAATATCACCATGGCCCGAGTTAGCCGTAAAAAGTAAATCAGCCTGAGCATTATAAGTGGGCACGCCACTGGCCGGAGACATTCTTTGACTTTCCACTATCACTAAAGGTGTTTCATTCATAGCGGCTAGGCTAAAAGACTCTGTCATCAGAGCAAAGCCACCCCCCGAAGTGCCGATCATAGTTCTGGCACCAGTGTAAGCGGCCCCAATAGCGCTACTGATCACTCCAATCTCATTTTCTAGCTGGGCCACGCCTATATTAAAATCATGCTTTCTCTGGGCTAAATAATGTAAAATACCAGTAGAAGGTGTCATCGGATAAGCGATATAAAAATCAAGTCCGGCTTTCACCGCCCCCAAAGACAAAGCTTGATTACCGGTTAAAAGAGGCTGGTCTTTTTTCTGACCGATTTTTTCAATCTGTGTTTGCTGATCCGCTTTCTCAAAAGCCAGCTTAGCAATTTTTAAATTCATGGCCTCATATTTTTCAAACTCTTCCTTTAAAAGATTTTTTAAAGTCTGCCAGTTAATACCAATATTTTTGGCAAAACCAGCCACAAAAGCGGTATTGCTCATAATCGGTTTGCCTTTTGTTTGATCAATAATTTCCTTAGTAGCTATACCAACCGCCTTTTTATCTTTAACTTCAAATTTATCTTTGTCATAAATAATAAGGCCATTTTTATCCAAATTTTGCTTATGTTTTTCCACTGTTTCTTCATTGAAAGCCAAAAGAAAATCTATTTTTTTCCGATGTGACAAGACTTTCTCACTGGCCGCTCTTATCTTAGAAAAATTATGACCGCCTCGAATCAAAGACTGATAATCATCATAAATAAAAGTTTCATAACCATAATGTGATAAAAGCCGCGCAATAATAAAACCGGCCCTTCGAGAACCCTGACCAGCAGCCCCGCCAATTAATATAGAATAATCCTCTTTCATAATTCAATTATACTATAATATAAAAATCTTGACAATAAATAAATTAATTGTTAAGTTTTATTGAATTCATGGTACCTTAAAAAGGAGTGTGAAATGCTAATAAAAGAATTAAGAGACCTTTATGGACCTATTTTTATAGTCACTCATGGTAAAACAGTTATTGGACAACCTGATCCCTGGCATTCAGAACAAGGAAAGGAGAAAATATTAAAAATACAAGATTATTTGCCGGCAAATTCAATAAATAATGTTATTACCGGCTTAGGTCAAAGACATATCGAAATAGCCGGATTTCTTGGTTTGAAAATTAACTTTTTCAATCACCTGCTAGGAGATGGCACCAAGCTCGATGATTCTGATCATCGCTATATTTATCTAACTTCTGGAGCAAAAGTGAGAAGAGAACAGCTTGGCCGCGTTGGTATGAGAGAAGGCCTTATCGCCCTTTTCAAAAGTTTGTCTCCCAATACCCTGGTCTGCACAGGACGGCCTGTCATCCACTATTTAGGCCAAGAGGCTTATTCAACCTCTCTCTATCTTATGGAAAAAGGCCAGCTCATTAAAAAAGTCTCTTTTGGAGATTCTTGGACTGAATAACTCTAAGGCCCGTTTTGGGCCTTTTTTTTATTATATCTTTCTCACTACCCCCTTATCCGCATCCACCAAAACTTTATCCCCGTCTTTTAAAACTTTAGTAGCGATTTTGGTGCCGATGATACAGGGTTTTTTTAATTCCCGGGCGATAATGGCGGCGTGGCAGGTAATACCACCTTCGTCAGTAATAATTGCCTTACATTTTTTTAAAGCTGGGTTTAAATAAGGTGTGGTCATCGGTGAAACTATTATAGTTTCTTTATCAACTTTTTTCATTTCATTTTTTGAAAATAATAGCACTACTTTCCCCTTGGCTTGACCGGGATTGGCTGATTTTCCTTTTATTTTATTCACCTTTTTAACTTTTTCTTCCTTTTCTAAAATCAAATTATACTCGGATAAAAATTCATTTATTTCTGATACTTTTTTCAAGTTCGAATAAATTTGGTCGCGAAAAATAATACAACCTTTTTCTCTAGAATTTATTTTCTTTATTTTATTTTGCCCAAATTTTTTTCCTCTTAGGCTATCTATTAACTCTTCTGGCGAGCATAAGGTAAAATCCATTTTTAAATAATTGAATTTATTTCTTAAATAAAGGCATAGATGATCATAAAAATACTGGGCTAGAACATATTCCCGGTCTCTTTGGCTCCTTATTTTTATGATTTTATCAATTCTTCTCTTTTGTTCTTTATTTACTTTCTCACTTTCTAAAAAAATTGGTAACCAATATATATACATAACCGGTGTCCAAATATTCTGAAAAGTTTTTTCAAATTCAAATATTTTATTAATTGCCTCATTATCGTTTTTTATTCTTTTTGAATGATCAGATAATTCCTCCAGTTTTTTATAATCACTTGGAAAAGTATCCAACAACTTTTTTTCAAATTTAGGCCTTTTATTAAAAATATTTAAAATTATTTTTTTTAATAAATGACTACCATAACGGTATTCAGTCATGGAGCCTTTTTTATAATAAAATATGAATTTGCTAAATCCAAAACCAAGATTATTTTTCATTATCTTGGAAATACCTTGATAATAGCCAAATAAAGCACTTAAGGTAGCCGTATGAGTTAATATTTTATCTAGTACTTTTTTCATTTAGGAAAGCTTTTTAATTATCCCCTTATCCGCATCCACTAAAACTTTATCACCGTCTTTTAAAACCTTGGTGGCTATTTTGGTGCCTATAACACAGGGAATATTCATCTCCCGGGAAACAATGGCCGCGTGAGAAGTAATACCGCCTTCATCAGTAATAAAGGCTTTAGCTTTGGAAAAAACGCCGGCTAAACGGGGAGAAGTCATAATAGTGACTAGAATATCACCTTGTTTCATTTTTTTCATATCTTCCACCTTAACTACTCGGCAAACCCTTCCTTTAACCTGGCCTTTATTACCACACTTTCCCTTTAAAATATTTATTTTAGGTATTTTTCTTTGAGGTAAATTATTTTTGATATATTGATCACATTTTTTACCAATTAGAACCTTGATTTTTGAATCCAAACAAAGTAAAACATATTTCTTTTTTCTTTGTTCAATTATTTGCTTTTTTATTTTTTTAATTTTTTTTACTAAATTAAAAAACTCAGGAGCTGTATAAAAAAATATATCATTTATGGGCACTCCCGTTTTTCTGGACAAATCTTTAAAATAAGGATTAAGTCGATCCCAGGCCCAACAACTTTCTTCTTCAGCTCTTTGGTGCCATTTTCCAGCCCAAATAATCAAGCCTTGATCATTGACCGCCTGGCCTATTTCTAAAGCATACCAAACAATAGCCCGACAATAAGTATAGTATTTAATAAATTCTTTTAAGGCTTTTAAATTTTTTTTAACATTTAACTCTTTTTGGGTTTTTCTGATATTTTTTATTACCTCCCAGAAATATTTATCTCTTCTTTTTTTCATTCCCGGATAACTAAATTCTTGTCTAATAATTCTTAAACGTTTTTCTCTGTCTTCTGGATCATAGTAAATTTTCACCAGACTATTGATACCTAGGCCAAGCAAATTTTCTACTCCCACTTCTGTTACCGGCAATAATTTTTTTCTATAGCCCAAAACCCTTAAATACCGTTCCAAAAGACAAGCCTCGCGAGTAACTAAAAGACTCCATTTAATTTTCTTTTTCATAAATTAATTATACTTTGAATTTTATGCTTTGCTATTTGAATTTAGAAAAAAACTATTCCTGCAGAGTACTGGTGTCACCGAGATCCTCGCCTAATTCCTTAGCTCTTAAAACCCGGCGCATAATTTTACCGGATCTGGTTTTCGGTAGTTTATCAGTGTATTCAATTTCTTTAAAAACCACAACCGGCCCTAAAACTTCTCTAACTTTTTTTATTAGATCATCTTTCAATTGATCGGTTTTTTCCACTCCTTCTTTCATAATAACAAAAGCTTTAGCTACTTCTCCTCTTAATTCGTCTGGAACACCAATAACTCCCGCTTCCACTACTGCTTTGTGTGCCACAAGCGCACTTTCAATTTCCGCGTTGCCAATGCGGTGCCCAGCTATTTTCAAAACATCATCAGATCGTCCCTGGATCCAAAAATAGCCGTCTTTATCTTTAGTAGCCAGGTCACCTGTGGTGTAAACGTCTGGAATTTTCTGCCAGTAAGTCTTTTTATATCTTTCTGGGTTATTAAATAAAGTGGTCAACATTGAAGGCCAAGGATTTTTTATAACCAGAAATCCGCCTTTTCCTTCTGGCACTGGATCACCATCTTTGTCAACTATTTCCATCTGAAGACCGGGGAAAGGCTTGGTAGCACTGCCAGCTTTAAGCGGCAAAACCGGCAAAGGCGTAATCATAAAAGCACCGGTTTCGGTCTGCCACCAGGTATCCATAATCGGGCAACGACCCTTGCCAATATTTTCATAATACCAGCGCCAAGCCTCCGGATTAATCGGTTCACCAACACTGCCAAGAAGGCGCAAAGATTCCATTTTATATTTTTCTGTCCATTCCTTGCCATATTTCATCATTAAGCGAACAAGGGTTGGTGCCGTGTAAAAAATAGAAACCTTATATTTTTCAATTACCTGCCAAAGCCTATCCGGCTCGGGATGGTCCGGAGCTCCGTCATACATGACACTAGTGGCCCCTAAAATTAAAGGCGCATAAACTATATAGCTATGGCCGGTAATCCAGCCTGGGTCAGCGCTACACCAATAAACATCTTTGTCTTTAATATCAAAAACCCATTTAAGTGTCCTTGAAATACCGACCTGATAACCGCCGTGCACATGAATAACTCCTTTGGGTTTGGAGGTGGTGCCCGAAGTATAAAGAATAAACAAAGGATCAGTAGCTTTCATTTTTTCAGTTTCTGGAATTTCAACCTCTTCTTTCATAATCTCATGGTACCAAATATCTCTCCCCTCCTTTATATTAATCTCTAGTCCGGTGTATTTAACTACGATGACTGATTTTAAGCACTGACAATCTTTTTCCAGAGCTTGATCCACAGTTTCTTTAAGGGGAATATCTTTTTTACGACGTTTACCGCCGTCAACTGTCACTAAAACTTTAGCCTCGGCGTCGTGGATTCTCTCTCGCAAGGCTTGGGCTGAAAAACCAGCATAGACTACCGTGTGCATAGCACCTAACTTAGCACAAGCTAACATGGCCACAGCGGTTTCGGGAATATTTGGCATATAAACAGCTACTCTATCCCCTCTTGCCACTCCTTGTTTTTTTAAAATACCAGCAAATTTATTAACCTCATCATAAAGCTGACCGTAAGTGATTTTTCTGGAGTCCCCGTCTTGATTCTCCCAAAAATAAGCCACTTTATCTTTTTTGTCTTTCTGATGACGTTCTAGAGCATTATGAAAAATATTAATCTGACCGCCTTTAAACCATTTATAAAAAGGTTTTTTGCTTTCATCCAAAACTTCGTCCCATTCTTTATACCAATCTAATTCTTGGGCGGCTTCGGCCCAAAAACCCTCATAATCTTCTGACGCTTTTTTTACTACTGCTTCATAATCTTTAACATTAGCCAACTTTTTAACTTCTTCTGAAGGCTTGTATAATTTTTCTTCTTTTAACAAGGCTTCGGTAGCCTCGTCTGTGTTTGAATCTTTTGACATAATAATATCCTTTCTTTAATTTTTATAATATTTTTTTAAATCTTTTTTGTATAAGAGTCCGTTTTGAGCGCCGGGCTTAGTAACCAGAGATGAAGTGTTATAAATACCCAGCTTAATTGATTTATCAATATCTCCTTTAAACATTTCTAAGCCAGCTACAAAACTGGAACCAAAACAGTCCCCAGCGCCAGTGGTGTCCATAACTTTAGTATCTAAAATTTCTGAAAAATAAATCTTTTGACCATCATAGGCGTATGATCCTTCTCGTCCATCAGTTAGTACAAAAATATCCGGTCCCCAGCTTTGTATTTCTTTGAGTAAAATTTCTGGTTTCTTTATATCTTTAATTTTCCCTTTATTTTCTAAAACCAGCTCAATAGATTCATCTTTATTAAGAATTAACACCTTGGTATAAGCCAGTAAATCTTTAATGGCTTTCATACCGGCCTGAAGCTGAGTTTCTCCCGGGTTCCAGGCTAAGTGGCAGCCGTCTCCTTTAATACGTTGGATAACTTTATCAGAAATCATCGGCCAATTTTTGCCAGAAAGAGAAGACATATAAAACCAATCAGTATTAACTTTTTCTAAATCATTTTTTAACTCTAATTTATCATTGGCTCCACGATAAAGAAAAGCGACATGTTCCTTGCTTTTTTCATCAATCACTAGCAGAGAAAAACCAGTGCCAACTTCTTTTTTGGTTTCAATAAACTTAGTTTCCACCCCTTCTTCTTTTAAAGTAGCTGAAATTCTTTCTCCTTCAGTGTCTTGTCCAATGGCCACAAAGTTAGCTGTCTTTAGTCCCAGGCGAGACAAGCAGACCGCCGTATTACAACCGCCCCCACCAGTGCCAAATCTTACTTCCCGAGAAATTAATTTAGCGCCGTATTCAAAACTGATCATTTTCTGACGCGTTAAATCCTGCGGCGTAGAAATAACTTCACCCTGATCAGTATAAAATATTATATCACGAGTAGCTCCACCAATGGAAACGACATCGTATTTTTTCATAAATTTGCTATTTTAATTTTTAATATATTTAAGTAAATTCTGCCCAGTCATGTCATCTGGTTTTTCCAGACCAATTAAAGCTAAAACAGTCGGAGCCACATCAGATAAAAGCCCGCTTGGTGTTAGTGAGCTTAAATCATGGCCTAAAGCTAATGAAGTGGGATGATTTTCCCACTCATTACCAATAAGAATAAAGGGGACGGGATTAGTAGAGTGTTCTTTTATAATAAAGCCAGTTTGCAAATCTATTTTTTCCTCAGCATTACCGTGATCAGCAATAATAACCATTACTCCGTTTACATTTAATAAGCTGTCAATTAAATGGCCTAAACATTCGTCAATAGCTTCTATAGCCTTAATTATGGCTGGAAAATTACCAGTATGGCCGACCATATCCGGATTAGCATAATTAACCACACAAAAATCATATTTTTCACTTTCTATAGCTTTAATCAATTCCTTGGTTAATTTTTCACAGGACATTTCCGGTTTCTGGTCATAAGATGATACCTTGGGCGAAGGAATTAATATTCTTTCTTCACCAAAAAAGGGCTCCTCTCTTTCTCCATTTATAAAAAAGGTAACATGAGCATACTTTTCGGTTTCAGCCGCGTGCAATTGCTTTAATTTATGATCAGAAATAATTTTACCCAAGGGATTTTTAATTTCTTCGGGCGGAAAAGCCACTTCAACAGGCAAATTATCTTCGTATTCAGTCATACAGACAAAACAAAGATCCTTAAGATATTTTCCTCTTTTAAACTTCTCAAAACCCGGTAAAACAAAAGCTTTAGTCAGTTGTCTGGCCCGATCAGAACGGAAATTAAAATAAATAACCGCGTCTTTATTATCAACCGTAGCTATAGGTTGGCCAGACTGAGTAATCACACTGGGAACAAATTCCTCATCATAAACACTATTTTTATAAGATTGATCCAGCATTTTCATGGGATCGGCACCCATTTTTTCAGATTTTCCTTTGACTATGGCCTCATAAGCTTTGGCTGTACGATCCCAGCGATTATCACGGTCCATAGCATAAAAGCGTCCGGACAGACTGGCAATTTTCCCTACTTTTAGTTCCTTTATCTTGGCTTGAAGTTTACTAATAAAATTTTTGCCTGAATCCGGCGGTGTATCACGGCCATCTAAAAAGCAGTGTATAAATACTTGATTAATTTTTTCTTTTTGGCAAAATTCCAGTAAAGAAAAAAGGTGGTCCAAGGAACTGTGAACACTACCAGTAGAAACCAAGCCCATTATATGTAATTTAGAATTATTTTCTTTTACTTTTTTACTAGCTTTTAAAAAAGCTTTATTTTGAAAAAAAGTTTTATCTATAATGGCTTTATTTATCCGTGGTAAATCCTGATAAATAATCTTACCAGCCCCGATATTCATATGACCGACTTCTGAATTACCCATTTCTCCCCAGGGCAAGCCAACTGACTCACCACTAGCCTGCAAAGTTAAAGCCGGATAAGTAGCTAAAACTTTATCCATAACCGGAGTTTTAGCTTGGCTAATAGCATTAGCTCTTGAAGGCGGAGCTATACCCCAGCCGTCTAAAATAACTAACATGACTGGTCTGTTTTTTAAAACTGGCATAGAGATTTTTTAGTCATTTCTTGAGGTTTATTAATATCTAAAAATTTTAGGATGGTCGGAGCAATATTACCCAAAACTCCACTTTTATCAAACTTATATTTATTGGAATTTTTATTAACCATAATAAAAGGTACTGGATTAGAAGTGTGCTCCGTATTGACTTCACCAGTTTCGAGATCGGTCATTTTCTCAATATTACCATGATCAGCTGTTATAAATAATGTGCCATTCTTGTTTAAAACAGCTATCACAAGCTTTTTCAAACATCCGTCCAGATATTCCATAGCCTTTATACCCGCTTTTAATTTACCAGTATGCCCAATCATATCCGGATTACAGAAATTAACCGAGATAAAATGATACTTGTCTTTCTCTAAAACTTCCAAAATACGGTTTAATATTTTAGGCGAACTCATTTTAGGTGTTTCCTTATAATTTCGCACGCTCGGTGAATTAATAACTTCCCTTTCTTCACCACCGATCGGGGCATTGTGACCCCCATTGAAGAAATAAGTGAGATGAGCATATTTTTCCGTCTCAGTTAAATAAAGCTGTTGTAGATGAGTTAAAGTCAGGGGTAAAGTCATGTTTAAAGATTCAGCCGGATAAGCGGTTAAAACTCCGGGCAAATCCGGACCAAAATTGGTCATAGCCACAAAACGAATATTTTTTAATATTTTTTTTCTTTTGAAAGCTCCTGGATTCATTTTTCTAAATTTGTCCTGAACAAAAGGCTTGGTCAGTTGACGAGCCCGGTCAGACCTCAAATTATAAAAAATTACCGAGTCATTATCATCAATTCTTGAATCCATTTTTTCTTTATTATTTTTAGCGATTATAGTCGGCTGAATAAATTCATCAGTGTGCCTTTGATTATAATTATGAACAATGGCTTTGACTGAATTATCAAACAGGTCATCTTCTCCCAATACTAAGGTGTTATAAATTTTTTCCGTCACTGGCCAGTCTTTTTTCCGATTTAAGTAATAACGCCCGGCTAAAGTAGCTATTTTCTGATTTGGTTTTAATTTCTTTTTTATTTTCTTTATTATTTCCAAAGCAGCAAACTGCGGAGAATCACGTCCGTCAGTAAAAAAATGGCAATAAACTTTTTTAACTTTTTTTTGATGACAAAGTTTAATCAGGGCTTCTAAGTGATTGGGATCCATATGAGGGCTTTGGGTGCGCGAAATCAAGCCCATAATATGAAGGGAAGAGTTATGCTTTTTAACATGCTTAATACTTTCTAAAAAGGCCGCGTTTTCAAAAAATGATTTGTTCTCAATAGAATTAGTAATCTTAACTGAGTCCTGCAAAACCACCCGACCGGAGCCAATATTCATATGCCCGGCTTCAGAATTGCCGTGCTGGCCATGAGGCAGGCCGACTGAAGTACCCGAGGCCTTGAGCTGAGTGTTGGGATATTCTTTAAACAAAGAATCGATAAAGGGTGTTTTAGCCAAATGAAAAGCATTACCTGGTCCTGGCGGCGCCAGACCCAGTCCGTCTAAAATTACCAGAAGAGTCGGTTTTTTATTATTTTTCCTGTTCATAGATTTCTAGTAAACGATTATATTTAGCCAATCTCTCTCCCCGAGAAGGAGCTCCAGCTTTGATAAAATCAGCCCCACAAGCAAAAGCCAGATCACTAATAAAATCGTCATTGGTTTCACCGGAACGGTGGGAAACATTAATTTTAAATTTATTTTTTTGGGCTAAATTTATACAGTCAATTGTTTCTGATAAAGTGCCGATTTGATTAGGCTTGATTAAAATAGCATTGGCTAGTTTTTCTTTAATACCTTTTTCTAATCTCTTTATATTAGTGACAAAAAGATCGTCTCCTACCAACATCACCTTATCTCCCAGTTCATGATTCATTTTCTGCCAGCCGGAAAAATCATCTTCATCCAAGCCGTCTTCTATAGAAATAAAGGGGTATTTTTTCAGCCAGGTAGAGTAAAGCTCAATCAGCTGATCAGAACTTAAAGAGGAATTATCCAGCTTAAAAATATACTCTTTCTTTTTCTGATCATACAAAATAGAAGCTCCAACATCAGTGGCTAAAAATACATCACGCCCCGGTTCATAACCAGCTCTTTTAATAGCCGTCATAATCATATCCAAGGCATCGATAGTATGATCAATATCCGGAGCATACCCGCCTTCATTACCGACATCAGTATCATAACCTTTTTCCCGTAATATCTGGCCTAAGACGTGAAAAATCTCGGCTCCGACTCTTATTTTATCATCGATATTTTTTTCTAAAACCGGCACAATCATAAACTCCTGAAAATCCAGATTGGTATCAGCGTGCTTACCGCCATTAAAAATATTCATCATGGGTATGGGAAATCTCTTTTTCTTTTTAAAATTATAGGTTTCTCTAATATATTTATACAATGGCTGACCCTTGACTTTGGCACCAGCCCGGGCACAAGCCAAAGAAACTGACAAAATAGCGTTAGCCCCCAGTTTTGATTTATTTTTAGTGTTATCAAGCTCAATCAATCTTTTATCAATTTCTTTTTGTTTGGAGACATCTTGGTTCTTTAATTTTTTAGCCATTATTTTATTAACATTATCAACAGCTTTTAATACACCCAGACCATTATATCTTTCTTGATCCTGGTCTCTTAATTCATGCGCTTCGTGCTCGCCAGTAGAAGCCCCGGAGGGCACTGAAGCTTTAGCTGAAACTCCGTTTTTTAAAGTTATTTTTGTCTGCACGGTCGGATTACCCCGTGAATCAAGAATTTCTATAGCTTTGATATTTTTTATTGGGTTCATATTATTTTTTAATTAATGGTTTTAAAGCCGGCAAAGTGCCTTTGGTTAAAAATTCCAGCATGGCCCCGCCGCCAGTAGAAATATGACTGATTTTATTTTTTAAATTTAATTCATTTAATACATCCAGAGTGTCTCCCCCACCGACCAGAGAAACCGCCGAACTTCGACTTATAGCCTGGGCTATGGCGTAACTGCCTTTTTGAAAACGTTTATCCTCAAAAAATCCCATTGGTCCGGCCCAGACCACTTGCCCGGCTTTTTTTATTATTTCTTTATACAAAGTAATAGTGTCTTGACCAATATCATAAATTTTTTCCTGCTCATCTACTCCTCCGACCGGCCTTTGATAAGCTTTTTTGCCTCTGGCTACCACTACATCCACGGGAATTTTTAGCCGGATATCAGTTAATTTCATTTTTTTTACTTTTTTGATCATATTATCCTCAATCAAAGACTGACCGACCTGAAGCCCTTTAGCCTTTAAAATAGTGTTAGCCAAAGCCCCGCCCAAAAGCAAGGCGTCTGTTTTTTTAAATAAGCTAACCACGGCTTTTAATTTGCTGGAAATTTTTGCTCCGCCAACAATAGCCACAAACGGCTTTTTTGGTTTTTTTATAAACTTTTGTAAAAAATTAATTTCTTTTTTCACTAACAAACCCGCATAACTAGGCAAATAATGAGTGATGCCAAACATAGAAGCATGATCACGATGAGAATTAGCAAAAGCATCATTTATATAAATTTCCCCTAAATCAACCAGAGCTTGGATAAATTTCGGGTCTTTATTTTTTTCTCCTTGGTGAAACCTTAGATTTTCCAGCAAAATTACGGACCCCGGCTTCATTTTAGCCACTTTTTCTTTAACTTTACTGCCAACACAATCATCCAGTTTTTTTACTTTTTTTCTTAAAAATTTTGAAAGTTTTTGCCCAATCTCATCCATAGATAACCTTTTAACATACTTTCCCCCAGGACGGCCATTATGACTAATTATAATTACTTTGGCTTTATTTTTAATTAAATATTTAATCGTCGGCAGGCTTTGTTTAATGCGGGTATCGTCTTCTATTTTTCCCTTTTTGCTAAAAGGCACATCAAAACCGCAGCGCAGTATTACTTTTTTGTTTTTTACCTTGGCTTTTGAAAAAGTTTTTAGCCTCATAATAGAATTTATTATAACATATTTTATTATATTAGAAAAATAAAAAAATTGCCCTGAAATTATTTATTTCAGGGCAATAAGGTACTAATTAGGCCCGTGTGACCTTTACGGGGATGTCTCCCGTATAAAAATCATTCTTCCTCCTTTCAATTTAACAACTAAGAAAAAATTGATTTAAATAATAATTCAAATTTACCAATTTTAATTATATCTCCGTTTGCTAATAAATATTTTTTATCAACTACATTATTATTAACAAAAACTTTATTTTCAAAATTAATAACTTCCAAATAGAAAATTCTGTTTTTCCGAAAAATAACAGCCTGTTTATCAGAAATCAAAGGATCATCTAAACATATATTATTTTTAATGGATTTTCCAATTGTTGTTTTTTGGGGGTTAAGATTAATTTCCAATCCAGCGAAATCAGTATTTATTATTTCAATACAATCTTTACCAATTTTTGCTGATGATTTTATCATAATAAAAACTCTTTTTTATAAAGAACGCTAAAAACTAATTAATTATTATTTTACACAAAATATTAATTCTGTCAAGCCTTGCCTCCCTACGGGAAACTACGGCTTGAAGGCAAGATTTTCTGTTTATATGCTCTTAGATCATAGCCGGTAAGCTATTTTCCTTTCATAATTTGGGGCGAATTTTACCCTCTGAAGTAGTGACCTAAAGAGAGGCTTGGCAAGCAAGCTTTCCATCTTTGTCTATATTACAGTGAAAATCCTTACTCTTCCTAAAAAAGAGATAAATCTCCACCGACGTGGTAAAGATGTTTGTTTTGGCGTAGGCAAAAGATTTATTTTCGCGTTTAAATAAAATCGCCTAGGCGGGAATCTTTATTTCCGCTATATATTAAATATTCAAATATTATGCTTTTGTTTAAATTTATTTTTAATATTAATGAACCAGGCCTAGAGGCGGGTCATGGCCCGCACCGCATCTACCTAGTATAAAACAAGCTGGCAAGGAAGCCCTTAAAATTACCCGAGAAGCGCGGATCTCCTGATCCGCGTCACCTTATTCGGTTGGATCAGGAGATCCAACCTTCTCGAGAAAAATAGATTATTAAATCTCTAATTTACCGAGAAGTCTGAGCTTAGTAAATATATTGCCAGAACCGGTCTGGGGACCAGTTCTTCTCGCGAAAAAACCTTTTTTAAAATATCGCCATATGAATGTTGCACCAAATTATATTTTATATTATTTAATAGCCTGGCGCCGGATTTATCCGGCGATTTATGTTTTGCTAATTAGTTATGGTTATAGCAGCTAGTAAGGTTTTGGTTGTGGGTTTGGAATAAAAAACCATTGACTCAGCCTAATAACCAAACTAGCGGCTCGGCCCAAAACCCTCTTTTTTGCTAATTGGTTATGGTTATAGCAGCTAGTAAGGTTTTGGTGGTGGGTTTGGAATAAAAAAGCCATTGGAAACTACCTAGTATAAAACAAACTGCCAAGGAAGCCCTTAAAATTACCCGAGAAGCGCGGATCTTCTGATCCGCGTCACCTTATTCGGTTGGATCAGGAGATCCAACCTTCTCGAGCAAAATAGATTATTAAATCTCTAATTTACCAAGAAGTCTGAGCTTATTAAATATATTGTCAGAACCGGTCTGGGGACCAGTTCTTCTCGCGGATAAAATAATAGAGTCTTTTATAAAAGCTTTAAAAACCCCAAAGATTATAAATATTCAGGTTATCGTAATTATTATCGGAATGATGAGACTAAAAGAAAAATTAATAGGCTTTAAAAGATGAATCTGGAGATAAATCTCCAGCTACGCGGATAGAGATGTTTATTTTTGCGTAAGTAAAAAATTTATCTCCGCGTTTTATAATTATTAAAATAAAAAACCCCTACTCAAAAAAGCAGGGGTAGTAGAAGAAAGCAGGAAAAAATCAAAGCTTATAATGAAAACCTAGAAAAGCTTGATAAATCACATTTATATCTGTTTCTGTGCCTGGATTTACTCCAAATTTTATTTTTTCAAAAGTCATAGCCGTAGCCCGGGCTCCCAAGACAAACTGATCCAACGAAAATTCAACGCCGAAAGTACCGGCCATAAAAGTATGAGTGCCCTCATTAACCTGAATATTTGATAAACCCTCATTTTCCAGAGCCAGATCGTAAGCTCCCAGATGAAAAATAAGAAATGGATTAATCAACTTATAGGGAAAAGTGGATATTTTTATATCCAGGCTAGTTTGCCAATAATCAACATTCAAGCCATCCGTATGGGAAAGCTCTGGCCAGCTAGAATCTACACCGTTATAAAGTCCGCTCGGACCAAAAGCCACATACCGGTTAACTGGAAAATAGAATTGGGCTCCCATTACGTGAAAATCATTCAACCCTTGACGGCAGGCAAAATTGTTGTTGAAAACGCCATAAGTAAAGCCCCACTGACCCATAGCCGGTTTTTCAGCTTTCACTGAAAGCGGTACTAAAATTATCACCGCCAACATTATCACAAAACAGCGTTTCATCAGACACCTCCTCGTGCTGAAACTTAAAAGAACAAAAAATTAATTTTAAGTATTTTAACTTAAATAATAATTAACTATTTGTCAAATACTATTTATCGCCTTCAATAGAGACCAGTCGGTATCCACGGCCCTTAACTTTTTTAACTTCAATTTCCATACCTTTAGTTTCCGGGTCTTCTGCCATCATTTTAATATTCTTTTTTAAGTTCTTCGGTTCAATATCATCAAAATGATCTTCGTGCTTGACCTGACCGACTTCAATATCCACCTTCTTGACCTGAGTAAACTTATTGCGGTGAGAATAGCGAACAATAAGTTCGTAAATTTGTTTAGCCACCATTAAATCATGCATGTGTCTATAATGTTTAATTTATAATTTATAATTATTTTTTTAAAAATTTACGCTTTTAACGATTTAAACGAGCTAAGCGATCAAACTAGCGTTAGCGATAGCGACGATTAATGAGTAGCGCAGGTAATACAGGGATCATAGGCTCTGATTAGCATTTTTATTTTTTCTTCTTTTTCAATCTTTTTATATTTCATGGCCGGTATCCATTGAGCCAAGTCCGCTTCCAGGTTAGATAGCATCTGTACGGTCGGGGTAATAATGTTACAATTCTTTATCTTACCCTGCTTATCTAATTCATAATAATGGTATAAAGTACCGCGCGGAGCTTCTACTGAACCGACTCCCTGGCCGTTTTTTACTTTAAAATCAACCGAAGCTTTACCTGATTTCATTTTCAAATATTTTTTCAGACGAATTTGGCTATCTTCAAGCAAATGTACCATTTCAATGGCCTGGCAAAAAAGATTGTAAAAATTATTATAAATGGGAAATTTAGGTAATTCTTTAATTAATTTTTTAGCTTTTGGCCGCAGTTTATTTTTTGACAAATGCATCCGGGCTATGGCTCCAACCATGTACGGCTTTCCTTTATACTGAGCCCGCTTAGCCATCTGATAAGGAATTTGTATTTCTTTAATATTATGCTCAAACTTTTCAACTGGAATATTTAGGCCATCAGTAGTGGCAATATGACCCTCATAAATAGCGTATTCCTCGGAGTTTTTTAAAGCAAGAAATTCTGTCTTTCTTTCAAATTCTGGAAATTTTATTTTTTTATAAAGCTCAACAATTTTTAAAGCAGTTTCAATAGCTTGACTGGTATTATCAATAATCCACTCAAGTTTTTCCTGATCCGGCAACTTAGTAAAACCGCCAACTTTAGTCCTTAAAGGATGAATGGTCCGTCCGCCAATATAATCAATGCTTTTATTGCCCAACTCTCTAACTTTTAAAGCTTTTTGAGAAATTTCCGGAAATTTTTTAACCAGATCCAAAGCACTGTCTAAACCAAAATAATCGCCAACGGCCATAAAATAAGCGTGCAAGGCGTGGCTTTGAATAATCTGTCCGTTTTCCAACACTTTTCTTAAAAGTTTGTTAGGGGCAGATATTTTCACACCTAAAGCATTTTCCATGGCTTTAATAGCGGTCAGATTATGAACCACTGGACAAACCCCGCAGATTCTCTGCGTGACCACAAAAGCTTCGTGATAGTCCCGCCCTCGCAATATACTTTCCACCAGACGGGCTCCTTCTTTAGTTTCGACTAAAGCATTTTTGATCCGGCCGGAATAAAGCTCAGCTTCAAATCCGGCGTGTCCTTCTATTTTTGATATGTGATTTATTTTTATACGCATAAATTAATCTTTAAAAAAATGTCTATTCAACAGCTGACTCTTTATATGTGGGACTTTTTTCTGTTTCTTTAAATTTATTAACTTCTTTTACCACTTTATAATAAATTAGAAACAAAGCTAAATGTATAACCCAAGTCCAGTCAAAAGAGCCTAAACTAATTATTAGAGAAACTACCCAAAGCCAAATTACCCACTTCTCTACTTTATAAATCCCCCAGATTATAACTATTGAAAGCAGAATAACCAAAGCAAAAGAAATGATGACCATAGAAAAACCAATAGCTGATTGACTAAATTCGCCTGATCCAGCCGATAATACAGCTATCAGATTGATGACAGTGTAAAGCAAAGCGGCTATTTCAGCTACCAGTACAATCATCCACATAAGATAAAGATTTTTTTGACTTTTAAGGAAATTTATAATTTCCTGATGTGATTTTTTTTCCATAATTTTAAATTTAATAATAAATTATATCAATTATTTTTCTTTTTTTAATATTTCATCGGCCGCGCCAAACTCCTGCATCAAAATTTCAAAATCTTTTTCCAATCCGTGTTTTTTAAATATTTGGCGCAAAGACTTAACATTAGGCTTTTTAATGGGACCTCTACAGGCGTAACAGGGAAAGCCGTGTGTCGGGCAAACCGCTTGGCAGCCGCCCAGAGAAACCGGACCATAGCAAGGCAGGCCTTTTTGCAAGAGACATTCATTGCCGCGCAGCTGACACTCCCAGCAAACCGCCTTGTCTTCAATGTGAGGGATTTTGTCCTGAGCTAAGTCATACATCACTCTTAAAAATTCTTTATTGTTAATCGGACAGCCCGGTATAGTAAAATCAACCTTCACAAAATGACTAATCGGCTTTATCTCAGGATTATTAATACCGGCCGGCTTATCATAAACGTAATCCAGGTGCTTTTTTTTATCCCCGTAATTTTTTATCTGCTGGATACCACCCAAATGAGCGCAGGA
This sequence comes from Patescibacteria group bacterium, assembly GCA_034520665.1. Lineage (NCBI taxonomy): Bacteria > Patescibacteria group bacterium. Next base: position 310,549 of record JAXHNJ010000001.1, on the reverse strand, counting down.
GCCCAGAGCAATTAAATACTTGGCTTTCTGACGGGCTTTTTTTAATTTCTTAAAATTTTCTTTAGTGATCGGCGTGCCTTCGACTATAATCACATCAACTGCTTTGGCTTTTTTATCATCTTGTATCAAATGAAATTCTCTGACATCATAGTGCTTAAAAAGCTTCAACATTTTCTCACCTAGATCTAAAATAGCAAACTGACAGCCTTCACAGCAGGTTAAAGAAATTATGGATAATATTTTTTTATTTTTTTTGACTGGCATTATAAAGTTTTAAATTAAGTTTAGTGTATTTTTCTAAATTTTTTTTCTGACGCTTATTAATTTTATCTACGACCATACCCCAGTGATAAGTCACTCTATCTCCTTTTTTAATTTTTTGGGTAAAATTAGTTTCATAAGGTAATTGAAATTTTTCTTTAGCTTGCAGGCGCAGTTTTGATTTACTACTTAAAGAATTAGCTTTGATCATTAATTTTTCCTTTTTTACTTGTGTCACTTCTCCCCAGCCAATACGGCATCGGTCAATCGCCCGACCTTTTATTTGGATCGTGTCAGTGACCGAACCCATAAAAAAGACGTGAAAAGTGTGATGCGGTTTAACTCCTTGGGGCATAGAGCTAATAATTTCTTTAGCTCGTTTCATATCTATCCAGCCCAGGCGCAGAAAATAAGTAATTATCATGACTCCAATATCCTGCCGTTTTACCTTATACAAGAGTGAATTACCCAGCCAATAAGCTTCAACTACCCGATGATCAAAAACATCTTTAATATTATTTTTCCAGGCAATTAAAACATAATAAGGAAAGGCGCCGACAAATTGATGCAATATGGCTTCAATAGCCTCATTTTTAACTTTCGCACCTAAAAGATAATTAGTGAGAATTTTATGATACTGATTTTTTTGCGGGCCGCAAAAGCCGAGGATAAAGGGCCGATATGAATATTTAACCGCTAGTTTCAATCCTTTTTGAGACATTTTTTATTTTTGATGAACTAATTATTTTTCTAATATCAATAATTAATATAAAGGCTAAAAAGATTAAAGACAGTCCAAAGATTTGTTCTAAACTGATTACTTTTTGTTCAAAAATAAGTGAAAGCAATAAAGTCACCGGAGCCCCCAAAGCTAAAAAGCAACAAGCAGTGCTAACCGGCAGTCTTTTTAGGCCGGCGTACCAACTTAAAACATAAAACAAAAGCAAGCCAGCAGTTACTAAAGTCCAGATTAATTGACTAGAATTTATCTGGGTTAAGTAAGAAATTTCTCCTCTTCCCCATAAAAATAAAATGAGTAAAAGTGAGCCAAAAAACATCCGGCCCCATCCAACAATTAGTGAAGAAATATTTTTTAATAAATGCTTGGCTAAAACTTGCTCGCCAGCCCAGAATAATACTGCCAGGCCAATCATAGCGTCACCCAGATTTAAGGGGCTGGGATTTATTTGCATCACCAGAGCAGTACCTAAAAGCAAAAAGATAATGCCAAAAAATAATTTTTTGTTGATCTTTTCTTTTAAAAATATCACGGCTAAAAGACCGGCCCAGACAAACATAGTTTTATGAATAAAAGAGCCGTGAACGGCTGAAGTAAGAGTCAATCCTTTAAAGAACAAAAGAAAAGGCAAACTACCGCCTATCAAACCGACTAATATAAGTTTAAATACTTGCTTTCTATTCAAAGCCTTTATTTTTGACCATTTTCTAAAAAGTAAAATTAAACTAAGCAGGAAAAAAGCCACCACTACATTTTTAAAAGTGGTAAAAATATAAGGGTTTACCACACTCAGTCCGAATTTGCTCAAATAAATTGAAAATCCGGAAATTAAAGCGGTTAAACTGACTAATAAATATCCTTTTTTCATAAAATTATTTTAAATTAATTATTTTCTTAATAACTTAATATATTGATTGCTTGGCCTCTCGATTAATTTGATAAGCCAATTAAAGATAATATTTCTTTAGCTTGATCAGCTTTTATTTTTTTGACAATGATATCTGACTGGACTAAGACCCAGTCCCCTTTTTTTACCGGGCATAGAGAATTTTTTACTTTTTTCAAACCAAAATCGTATTCAATAAAAATATTTTTTCCTTTTTTTGATTTAATTTTTCCGGGGATTGAAAAGCACACGATTTTTAATTTACAATTTAAAATGTATAATTAATAATGATCTTTATCATTCTGAAAATTATAAATTATAGATTTTACATTATACATTCTCTAATAAGCGTCCATCATATAATTGTCACCAATTTCTGACAAAGAAAAGACCGGTCCGTCCTGGCAAACATACTTAGAGCCAATAGCGCAATGCTGACAAGTGCCGGTGCCGCAGGACATACGCCGTTCTAGAGAAACATAAATATCTTCGTCTTTAATATTCAGCTTCTTTAACTCAGCAATAACAAACTTATACATAACCGGCGGTCCACAAATTATGGCCACCGGAACAGGCACCACCTCTTTTTTCTTAAAAAGGTTGGTTATCAAACCTTTATCGCCAGACCATGATTTTTTCGGTTTTTCCAAAATAATATTTAAATCAACTTTCTTTTGCCAATCCTTATATTCATCGGTAAACTGCAAAGTCTTTTGATTCTGACAGCCGTAAAAAACCTGTACTTTATTTTTCGGATTTAACCGGCCGTCCAGATGGTCTAAAATAAGGGAGCGCAAAGTGACACTGCCGCAGCCGCCGCCAATGAGCAGTAAATTCCTATTTTTAATTTTATTGAGCGGAAAGCCCCGACCAAACGGTCCCCGGACCCAAGCCCGATCACCCTTTTTTAGTTCATGTAATTTTTTAGTTACTTTACCGACTAGACGTACGTTGAGCTGAAAAAACTTTTCATTATTTTTGGAACCCGAGCAAATATCAAAAGCGGCCTCGCCAGACCCAGGCAAACCAAACATCATAAACTGACCGTGCTCAAAAGAAAAGTCTTTTGGCTGCTTTTTATCAGCGAAAGCTAGTGTAAATAACTTAGTATCAATAGAATCTTTTTCTACTTTTAGAACTTTCACTTCTTGGGGTATAAATAAATTCTTCATATTAATTATTTGTTTGTAAACAATTATTTTTAATTACCAATAGATTTTTCTAATTTATTGAGGCCTTCTAATACCCACGAGTGCCTTAGCTTATCTTTCATCTCTTCAATATCCTTTTTGTCTAACCATTTAATTTTCAATATTTCATTTTTTGGATAATCTTCTTTTCCTCCAGTTATTTTTCCTTGATAGAGATAAGCTTTAATATTCTTTTTGGTTTTAATATCTTTAATCTCTTTTATCAATTTTACTTTATATCCGGTTTCCTCTTTAGTTTCACGAATAGCCGTTTCTTGCGGAGTCTCTCCTTCTTCAATGTGCCCCGCTGGCCAATTCCATAAACCGTAAACTTTCTTCTTTTTTTCTTGAACTAATAAATATTTATTATTCTTTTTAATTATTACACCGGCAATATTATTCATTTTTTTTCAATGAATTTAAAACATCCAGGCGTTTAATACCAGCCGGGCAGACCTTATCACAACGGCCGCAGCCTGTGCAGCCGACAATACAAAGCTCATCATGATTACGTACATGTTTATGATAATACCAGTTATAAATTTTATCGCCGGTGGTTTCTAAGAAAACCTGGCCGCCGGCAATTTCAGAAAACTCTTCCATAAAACAACTGGACCAGCGGCGCACTACTTTGCCTTTATTTTCACCGGTCGGCACGTGCTCAAGCTGATAACAATAACAGGTCGGGCAACTAACCGTACACTTGGTACAGCCAAGGCATTTGTCGCCCCATGTCTGCCAAACTTTTTTACCTTTAGTTTTAATAATATTTTCTTTATTAGTTTGGGCCGGCTCAAGATGACAAAGCAGACTGCGATACTGAATATGTTCATAGTCCTCAAGCCCTAAAAATTCCAATATTTTCTGACCCTTCTGCGAACCGGTGTAAAGCTTGAATCTGTCTTTATTCACTCTCTTTATAAAAATATCAAACTGAATGTGCTCTAAAACATTATCTTCGTAATTTTTTTCAATTTCGTCAGCAAAATCTCCTTTCTCAGGCACGTATGACTGGCCAATAACAACCATTTTTCTGATTCGGGCCTGAAAATAAGGGTCTTTTTCCAGGGCGTGTTTAAGAAAATCCAGTGCCTTCATATCAAAAATAGTCATACCTAATAAAGCCAGGTCTGGTGATTTGTATTTAACTGGCTTTATTTTAGTACCCTCATATTCATACAAAACATGACCATCTGGAAAAAGAATATGTTTAAAAGAATTCTCCGGAATTTTGCCGGAGTAATCAAAATCTTTAGGGTTTTTTAGCTCTTCAAATAAAAGACGGTTATCAATTTCCTGCGGGGCAAAAATCTGGTATTTTTTCTCTAATCCCTTGATAAGCCGGTATATATCTTGTAGCTTCATATTAAACTTATTATACAATATTTTGCCCGGTTTTACAAATTATTACCATCTCGAGCAAAATCGAGAGATCCTTTAATTATAGAATATAAAAGGATTTCTCCACTCGTCCTAGCGTCCTCGGTCGAAATGGTGAAATAAAAGCAATCCTAAAAAAAGATACTAGTTATTTTTTATTTAAAAATTATCAATTAGACACCTAATTTTCAGCTTCCGCCAGTTTAATTACTTTATCAGCAAATTCGTCCGGAGTCATAGCAGTTTTGATAAAATAACCGTCAGCTCCGGCCGCCTGAGCAGTCATTTTGATTTGCTCATTATCCAGAGCCGTTAAAACGACTACTTTGGTTTTTGGTAAATCCTTATCTTTTCTAATCGTTTTTAAAATATCCAACCCGACTGGTGTGCGCAGATCCAGCGGACCCAGCTTTTCTTTTTCTTCTGGAATCAAAAGATCCAAAATAACCACCCCCGGTTTAATTTCTTTGATTTTTTTTAAAGCTTTTTTTTTATTTTTAACTGAATATAAATAATAGTACTTCTTTTTAAAAGCATCTTCATACATTTGCCTGGTTAAATCTTCGTCCTCAACCAACAGGAATTTTTTGGTTTGTTTCATTTTTTTTGATCTAAAGACCTTAGACCATAGACATCTGACATAAAGAAGTTTTAATTTCATTAGTCCTCAGCCTCATTGTCCTTATGTCCATGGTCCAATGTCCTTATTACTTAATCGGCAACAGAAAGCAAAATTGACTGCCTTTACCTTTGCCTTCACTTTCCACCCAAATTTTCCCGTGATGACCTTCGACCACATTTTTAGAAATAAATAAACCCAAGCCTGAACCGTCCGGCTGAATCTTAGCAATTCCCGGCCCCCGCGAAAACTTGCCAAAAAGATTTTTAGCCTCTTTCGGAGCAATACCAACGCCAGTGTCTTTAACTGAAAACTTAATATTATCTTTTTCTTTTTCCAGATTGACCACTATTTTACCTTTTTCAGTATATTTTATAGCGTTATCAATTAGATTTAAAATTATTTCGCTTATTTTATCTGAATCAGCCATTACCTGAGGCATTTTTTTCTTGGGTTTTTTGTAAATAAGTTTAAGACCTTTTTCCTCAGCTGGCTTTTTTAGTTCATCAACTAATTTAGCCACCATCTCCTCAAGCTTAATTTTGTTTTTGGATAATTCAAACTTACCGGCTTCAATTTTAGAAACATTTAAAAACTGATTAATCAGACGAATCATTCGCTCGGACTCATCCAGAAGCTGTTTTAAAAGCTTATTATGTTCAGGTTTAAGTTTGCCAAAGTCACCAGCCGTTAACATAGATAAATAACCCTTGATACTGGTCATGGGCGTGCGCAGTTGGTGGGAAGCAATAGAAACAAATTCGGTCTTGGCTTCATCCAACTGCTTAAGCCGTTCATTAGCTTCTTCCAGCTCTTTATTAGTTTTTTGAATTTGCTCAAATAGCCGTAAATTACGGGAAACAATACCGGTCTGGTCAGCCAGAGATCTCATGGCTTCTAATTCCTTTTTAGAAATATCTTCTCTCTTTTTTTTGGTAACAAAATCAATGACACCGATGACGTCATCTTCCGAAAAAATCGGCACAGCCACAATAGTTTTTACGCCCAAAAGTTTATTCATGCCCAGACAGGCAGCTTTAGGCACTGGCGGGGAGATAAATTCTTGAAAACCGGACCCAAACTTTATCTGAGCCTCTTTAATAGCCATTCCATCCAGAGTTTTGTCTTTATTAATCGGGGTTGAGTATGCTTGCATTTTTTTTGGTAAAAGCTTTAAGGCCTGATTGGTCAGTTTAGCTTCGGTAATGGCCGCCGGATAAATCACTTTTTTCTTTTGGTCTAAAAAGAGTAAGAGCCCGCCAATATAACCCAGCTCTTCAGAGATAGAATTAACAATATTCTGAGTTACTTTTTTCAAGTCTAGCGAGCGGGTAATCATATTAGTCACTTTTTGCAAAGAGATTAAAAAGCGGTTACGCTCGGAAAGTTCCTGAGTAGCCTCTTCCACTTTCTGCTGCAAAGTTTCAGAAAAAGACTTAACTTCTTCATACAGCTTTGACTTTTCAATAGCGCTGGCTACCTGCGGCGAAAGCACTTCAATCAAGCTTATTTCCTCGCGGTTAAAGACATCGCCCGAGAGCTTGGCTCCCAACACTAAAACCGCGTTCAGCTTTTCCTGAGTTTTAATCGGTACCACAGCCGCCGCTTTAATTTTTTTCAGTTCATTTAGAGATTTTTTCAGCTCTTTTTTCTTTTTAACTTTTGCTTCGTCTTCGGTTTTTCTTTGCAATTCTTCAGTTATAATAATCTCGTCGTGCCGGCTTAGATATTTAATAAGAGGATTATTCTGATCCATCTCCAGGGGTTTAGTATGAGGATGACCGATTTTTCGGACATGAAAAATTCCTTTATCCTCTAAAACCAAAACAGACTTTTCTATTTTCAGTCCCTGGGCCAATTTCTTGGAAAACTTTTCAATTAAATCATCAATTTCAATCTCAGTCGCCAAAATCTGGGAAAGTTTGCGGGTAAGTTCAGGATATTCAATCTTAGCCTTAAAAAAGACCCGGTCAGTGGCCTTAGACAGCCAGCGCTTAATCGGATCAAGAAAAGCAACAATAAAAATAGAAACGCCCAAAGTAACTAAAAAGGTATTAACCCCCAAGACTTCTTCAAATAAGTGACCAGTTAAAAAAGTAACACCAGTAAACATAGCCGCTACAAATAGAACCAAGAAAAAGTAGATAATGGAGCGGGAGACAACTAGACGAAGATCGAGGAGCCTATGACGTATTATAGAATAGGCAATTATGAAAACATATGAAACTACCAGAAAATTTCCATAAGGATACAATGGCAAATATTGCGGTAAAAAATTAGTAGCACCACCCACAAAACCTATTAGAGCACAGATTAATACATATTTAATTTGCTGTCTCTTTAAACCCGAGGTCTTTTTATATGATTTTAATAATATTATTATAGATATAGCAGCCATTATAATAAAAAATATTGGAAATAATAAATAGAAATCTCCAACTTTTACCCAATATTGAAAAGGGGGCTTGTTTTCTACCCCAATTTTAAACCAAGGGGTTAAACTAAATAAACCAAAAAATGTAAAAAAAACAAATAGAATTCTAAATAACTTTCGGTATTTATCACCCCAACCAACAAGATGTATAACAAAATATAAAAAGAAGACAGGTATAAAAATAGCTGAAAAATCTAATACTATTTGAGCAATTTCTGCTATTAGTTCATTCTCAACCGAAGAAACAACAAATAGCCCTAAACTCCATAAACATACACATGCACTAACTAGAATCCATATGTTCGTTAATTTAGAACGTTTTCTCGAAACAAAAATAAATATAATTAATACTAAACTTAGAATACCAGTTAGAAGAGTTGAGATTGCAAATAAATTAAGATTCATTATTTATTTCCAATTATTTATTAACCAATTATTTTTTTCTGCAATTTTCTTTAATTTATAGTCGGGATTAACTACTATAGGGACATCAACAAATCTGAGCAAATTATAATCAGATATATGATCGGCGTATGCTATAATTTTATTTTTATCTAAATTATTATTTTTTAAAAACTTTTTAATTATTTTTACTTTATCTAAACCATATACAGCCTTACCTTTTATCTTACCGGTAAAAATATTTTCTTTGCATTCAATTTCCGTTGAAATTTGGTAATCTGTTTTTAAATATTCTTTAATCGGTTTAATAATCATATCCCAGGATGTAGAAAATAATACAACGATATTACCCTTTTTTTTATGTTTTATAATCTCTTCCTTAGATTTATTAATTAAATGATCAAGTAATATTTTATTAAAAAATTCTTTTGATAAATTTTCAATTTCTTGAATATTCCATCCTTTTGTAATTTCAAAAGCTTTTTCTCTAATATTACCCACAAAAGGCAAAAGATGTAATTTGTAAAGAAAGAAGGTTAATAATAATTTTATTAATTTAAATGGACTAATTTTACCTTTTTTATATAAAAATTTAATAAAAAGCTTTTGTGTTTGTTCATCAAATAATGTTTTATCGACATCAAAAAGAACCACTAATTTTTTCGGAAAAATTCTATTTTTATTCATAATATTTTAATTAAACCAATTATGTATATTCCAATCTCTTTTTTTAGCTATTCTTTTTAATCTTTTATCAGGATTTACTACATTTGGATATCTGACAAATTCTAATAAATCTAAATCCGTAATATGATCCGCATAAGCATAAATATTTCTTAGATCAAAATCATGTTTTTTAATAAAATTTTGTACCACTGAAACTTTTCTGTCACCATGAGGCGAATAGCCAATAATTTTCCCTGTATAATAGCCGCCCCTTAGACTTAACTCCGTAGCAACTAATAAATCCGCATCTACCATCTCCACTAATGGCTTAATAATATCCTTAACGTTTGTAGAAAACAACACTATAATATCGCCATTTTTTTTGTGTACCTTAATTTCTTTCAAAGCTTCTTTAAATATTCTATCTTTAATTATTTTTAAATAATTTTTTAAATTTTTTTTAATTTTTTTTATATGAATTTTTTTTAGTACGAAAAATTGTTTCTCCCTAAACCAATCAGAATTTTTTATAATACCTAAATCATAAATAAAAAATAAAAAATTTGTATAAATATAATCCGCAAAAGAAATAAATTTATTTTTAAATAAATAATTTATAAATAGCCTATAACTTTGGCCTTTTATTAAGACATTATCTACATCAAAGAAAACTACGTTTTTAGATGAGCTTTTTTTTAAAAAAGAAAAATTTCTTCTAATAAAATGATTGTAATCTTCTTTACTCAAATCACTTATATTATGCATCAAAAAATGCGAAATATTTCTAAATAAAGAGCCAGTTTTTATTCTATTATAGAACTTATTGAAGTATACTGGCTCACCAATTTTAATCGTACATTTTTTCAATCTGGGAATTTTTCTATGTGGAGGTAAAATATTAAAAGTACCTTTTATACCAACTGGAATGACGGGAACCTTTGACAAAAAAGCTATTTTAGCAACTCCAGGATATGCTTTTTGAATTTTACCACTACGGGATCTTGTTCCTTCTGGAAATATTCCTAATATTTTTCCTTCTTCCAAAACCCTAAGAACTTTTTTGTAAACATCGGCTTTATCCTTTTGATCCCGGTTGACTCTTATCTGATTGGTTAATTTCATTAAAGGAAACCATAGTTTACTTTTAAAAAACTTTTCAGCCGCCAGAAAATTTATTTCCCTAGGACAAATAGCAGTAAAACACAAAAAATCAAAAAAACTTTTATGATTTAGAGCAATTATAACTCCACCTCTTTTCGGAATATTTTCTATACCCTTTACAGATTTAATCCAATTTTTAAATATCGGAGATAATAAAAAATGTAATAATTTATATGTCATCTATCATTATTTATTTCTTAAAAACAATATAACTAGTAAACCCCAGCCAAAAAAAATGATGATTTATTTAACTTCTCTATTAGATAAGAGAAGATATACAAACTAAAATTTAACTCTAGCCTACTGTTAATAATTTTAAATTAAAGATAAAATATGTATACTCATTTTTTCCAAATTATATTTATAACAAAAAAAGCGCTAGGTATAATGAAAAGCGCCCCTGTTAATTATATTAAAATTTAGCTTAATAACTAAAAACACAATATTGTTTATTTATTTTTATTTTGTGTCTTTATTATAGCATATATTGGGAAAAAAGACAATGGAAGAGGTGGGGGTGGTTAGGTTGGGTTGATTGTTTGGTTTTTGGTCAATAGGTGAAGGTTTTTGGTGGTTGGGTCGGGTAAATTGTTTGGTTTTTGGACGAAGTTGTGGGGTTTTGACTAATTTATGTTTTTTTTATTAAATTCTTTTTTTACTTCCTTAATAATTAGATCTACCAAATCATCAAGATTCCATTCACTTTTTTTGTCTAAAGTAGACTTAATATGGTTTACGATTTTCTTGTGCTGGGGATAAATTAGCGACCTCATTTTAAAACAATTCAGCCAGGCTGATGAATTTTGTATTA